>NZ_JBHZPY010000005.1:0-254912 GCF_042787235.1 Flavobacterium zhoui | reverse complement strand
AACATTCTCAGGCGGAACAGCTCCTTATATGGTAAACTTCAATGGCGCAGGCTATTTGGCTCAAACCTCTCCAAAAGTATATGCAGGTCTTACCGCCGGCACTTACACTTGGATGGTAAAAGATGCCAACGGTTGTATCACGCAAGGATCAGAAGTAGTTGGACAACCAACTATTTTGGTAGCGACAGATGCCCATGCAGATGTGAAATGTAACGGCGGAACCGATGGTTCAGTTACGGTAACATTCAGTGGCGGAACGGCTCCTTATATGGTGAACTTCAATGGTGCAGGCTTCGTGGCTCAAACTTCTCCAAAAGTATATGCAGGTCTTACTGCCGGCACTTACACTTGGATTGTAAAAGATGCCAACGGCTGTGAACAATCTGGTTCAGAAACTATCGCGCAACCAACGATTTTGGTAGCGACCGATGGGCATGCTGATGTTAAATGTAACGGTGGAACCGATGGTTCAGTTACGGTAACATTCTCAGGTGGAACTTCTCCTTATATGGTGAATTTCAATGGTGCAGGCTTCGTGGCTCAAACATCTCCAAAAGTATATGCAGGTCTAGCGGCCGGTACCTATACTTGGATTGTAAAAGATGCCAACGGATGTATTATGGAAGGATCAGAGACTATCGCGCAACCAACAATTTTGGTAGCGACCGATGGGCATGCTGATGTTAAATGTAACGGTGGAACCGATGGTTCAGTTACGGTAACATTCAGTGGCGGAACCAGTCCTTATATGGTGAACTTCAATGGTGCAGGCTATGTGGCTCAAACCTCTCCAAAATCGTACACAGGTCTTACCGCCGGTACGTACACTTGGATTGTTAAAGATGCCAACGGATGTATTATGCAAGGTTCAGAAACTATTGCACAGCCAACTATTTTGGTAGCGACCGATGGGCATGCTGATGTTAAATGTAATGGCGGAACCGATGGTTCAGTTACGGTAACATTCTCAGGTGGAACTTCTCCTTATATGGTGAATTTCAATGGTGCAGGATTCGTAGCTCAAACCTCTCCAAAAGTATATGCAGGTCTTACCGCCGGCAGCTACACTTGGATTGTAAAAGATGCGAACGGCTGTGAACAATCTGGTTCAGAAACTATCGCGCAACCAACGATTTTGGTAGCAACCGATGGGCATGCTGATGTTAAATGTAACGGCGGAACCGATGGTTCAGTTACGGTAACATTCTCAGGTGGAACTTCTCCTTATATGGTGAACTTCAATGGTGCAGGCTATGTGGCTCAAACCTCTCCAAAAGTATATGCAGGTCTTACCGCCGGCAGTTACACTTGGATTGTAAAAGATGCCAACGGCTGTATCATGGAAGGTTCAGAAACTATCGCGCAACCAACTATTTTGGTAGCGACCGATGGGCATGCTGATGTTAAATGTAACGGTGGAACCGATGGTTCAATAACCGTAACATTCAGCGGCGGAACAAGTCCTTATATGGTGAACTTCAATGGTGCAGGCTACTTGGCTCAAACCTCTCCAAAATCGTACACAGGTCTTACCGCCGGCAGTTACACTTGGATTGTAAAAGATGCCAACGGATGTATTGTGGAAGGTTCGGAAACTATTGCACAACCAGCATTGCTTGTGGCTAATATTACTCCAATAAATCCTAAATGTTGTTATGATCCTGACGGTTCAATAACCATTTCTGCTACTGGAGGTACAGGAACACTGATGTATTCCATCAATGATGGAGCAACTTACCAAACATCTAATGTATTTAGCGGATTACTTGCTGGAACATATAACTGGGTGGTAAAAGATGCTAATAATTGCATCTTGAGAGGTACGGTTACTTTAACCAATCCTCCACTGATTGTCGCAACATCAATTCTTGTGAATCCTAAATGTAATGGAGGAACAGACGGTTCGATTACGATTATCGCTTCAGGAGGTACTGGTACATTAACGTACTCCATTGATCAAGGTCTTACTTATCAATCATCCAATGTGTTTACAGGCCTTGCGGCAGGAGAATACAAATGGAGAGTGAAAGATGCCAATGGCTGCTTATTGAAAGGTACGTTTATCTTGACCACTCCACCAGCGGTGACAGTAACAGCAACTCTTGTGAATCCTAAATGTAATGGAGGAACTGACGGTTCGATTACTGTTAATGCTACGGGAGGAACTGCTCCTTTGATGTACTCTCTAAATGATGGTGCTACTTACCAATCGTCTAATGTGTTTACTGCTTTAGCAGCTGGACAATATCAATGGGCGGTTAAAGAGAACAATGGTTGTATTTCCAGAGGTACGGTTAATTTAATTAATCCAGTAATGATAGTTGCGTCAGCAACACCTACAAATCCTAAATGTAATGGAGGAGCCGACGGTTCATTTACCATCACAGCAACAGGAGGAACAGGGGTATTGATGTACTCTGCAGATAATGGATTAAATTACCAAACGTCTAATGTATTTACTGCCCTTAAGGCTGGGGAATACAAATGGGTGGTAAAAGATGCCAATGGTTGTATGATGCAAGGAACTGTTATCTTAGTAAATCCGATATTAATTTCGGTATCTGTAGCAGCGGTTAACCCTTCCTGTTGTGCAGCTTTAAAAGATGGTTCAATCACATTGAACGCTTCTGGGGGAACGGGTGCATTCATGTATTCCATCAATGGTGGAACTACGTACCAAACATCTAATTTCTTTGGTAGTTTAACTGCGGGAGTGTACAATTGGATAGTGAAAGATGCGAACAACTGTGTTATAAGCGGTACGGTTACTTTACGTAACCCAACTGATCCGCTTGCTAAACCAGCTGCACCAACTGTGACTGCTAGTTTTACAGCATATCCAGTTCCTTTTAAAGATGTTCTTACCATCAGATACGATTTTGATTACCAATCTGACGTTACAATTGAAGTATTAAATTCACAAGGAATGCCTGTACTTTCAAAAACTGATACTAATAGTTATTTGGGCAAAGAAATTATGCTACACCTTCATACATATCAAGGTCAAGAGCAAGTTTATCTTGTCAAAGTAACTACTGATAGAGGAAGTAGCGTTAAAAAAGTAATGTCTTCTAAATAATTTGAAATAGATAACTAATCCTATAAAATATAGAGATGGATTAGATTTTAAGATTAAACCTCGAAAGTTATACTTTCGAGGTTTTTTTTGACTTTATGTCCCGTGCTGAAATAACTATTTTTAAAATTTGCCCTTAAAAATTATTTGAAAATGGCGATGTATTTTAAAAAATTAGGGATAAAACTGATTTTGGGGAGAGTATAAGTAATTGAAAGAGAGAGGATTTTAAACATAAAATCAGTGTTGTATTCAAGGGAACAATTAAAACCTGATTACTCTAACGCTTTAAAAATACCATTACTGTTTAATGAAAAATTACTATTTTAAAATATTTTATACTAGCCCATTAGACACCATTTCAGGTGTCTTTTTTTTGCATCTACAATCTACTAAGGTTAATTTATATTTAATTGAACTAAACTAAAGCTTTGTTTTTAAGTCTGAAGCGATAGCGATTTGGATTGTAAGAATTAAATTAGTTCACTTCTTCGTAGAATTAAAAAAAAATCCAAATTCGTTAAAAAATAATTTAGATAATAGGATTAGAATTTATCACAAGTTAACTGTTTTTATATGACGGTTCCAACGAAAAAAAAATAATAAGGTAAGTAAGAAAAATTGTGTTTAATTTACTGCTATTTTTAACATGTAATACACTAATAATCAATATATTACGTTTTTGTTAATTTTTATTTCCATCTTAAATTTCTTATTTAATGATGTCCTTTGTCGATATAAAGGGTGATTTAATCGAGTATAATTTTGTTTTTATTTCTCCTTTTGATTTAATGATTAATTTTAATATCAGTAAATAATTAGGTTGTTTTTTAATAAAACAGCTTTTATAAAAGTTTGGGAATAGGGATGTAGTTATCCACATCATGATATCCTGATTATGAAGGTTAACTTCATTTACTTTAATTGAAGATGGCTTATTTGCTGTTAGTTACATTTCCGATAAATGTAAGCTTCCAGTTTTTTCCTAATTACTATTTAATGTTAATTACTTAAAATTAATGGTATAAATTTTTTCGCAAATCGATTTTATTTGGTAAAAGAAATGTTGTTTTTATTGAGCTAATAAAAACATTATTAATGATGGTGACTTCATTATTTTAGTGAAGATGGATTGTGTTTCTTTAAGTTTTTTTCCCCAAATCTGTAAACTTCCTTTTATATCTAACATATGGTGCTAAAATACTTTTATTATGAAAAAGAATACCATTTTAGAGTTTTTCGATTTCTTATCCGGCAAAATAACTAATTGCTTTTTGTCGAAAAACACCCTTTCTAAATTAGATTTAACTCAATCTGATGAGAGAAGTTCAATTGATTTTTTATCGACATTAGGACTGCGTTCTTCGAGTCACTGGCTTACATTGCCCTTTATCGTGTTTGTAATGCTATTGACGGGTTATACTGCTAATGCACAGAATATTCAAGGTGTTGTTCCCGTACAATATCCCCTTACCGGTTCTGGAGTGGATGGCGATGCATTTGCTCATACACCTGATTTTACTAATTCTCTGTATATTGGTACAGGAGACTTATTTGACAATCTTGATCCCACTATAGCGGGGCATGGTTTGATTAATCCTCTTACTGGTGAAGTTTTTTACAAACCCAGTCTTACAGGTCCTCAATCAATTCCTGTAACCTATCAGTTGAAGGATCCTTATCAAAATGATCCAACCATCTTTACTTCTTCCAATAAAATAAATGATAATCCTGGTACTTATACTTGGGGAGCTGGAAGTTCACCACCCAAAAATGAAATCCAAAATTGTGGAGTTCATTTTAGCTATGGTCGTGCTGGTAAAATAGGAGGGCGAAGTACTGACGGAATAAACTTTGTCACTCCTGGTGGTGTAGCAGGATCTTCTACGGATTTGTGGTGCCTTTTTGCTGGTGATCGTCAGACAATCAATGGAAGTAGTTACATTGATTTCGAGTTTTTACAAGCACCCTTAACAATCACAGGTGCTGTTTATGGCCCCCCTGATCCCTTTAGTAACGTGGCACCAATTACCGGTGGTAGTGGTGGATTTGTTACTGGCGCACCCGCTTCAACGGGTGGACGAACACCAGGTGATATTTTAGTTACTATTGAATTTACACAAGGAGGTGGTGATGCTACCGTTGTGATTCGAAAATGGTCATTAGTAGGTGGGGTTTACCAATATGTTGTTATTCCCAATACATCTTTTCCAGATCAAATCTTTATTACCAATAACGACTCGTATACCCCCGTGCCTTTTGATGTTTTTGGAGTGAATCCTGGGATATATGCTCCCAATCAATTCGCTGAAGGTGCAATTAATCTTACACAAGTATTCTTAGCAAGCCAGAATCAAAATCCATGTTTCGTCTTAAGTACAGTGTTTATCAGAACACGGTCTTCAGGAAGTTCATCTCAATCTGAATTGAAAGATTTTCCATCAGCTCCCATACAATTAAATTTGGATTTGACTCCAAATGCTAATGCAGGAGCAGATAAAGTATTGACTTGCACCACTACTTCACTTGCTCTAAGCGGGTCTTCTACCACAGCAGGTGCAACATTCTCATGGGTTGCCAGTGATGGTGGTCACATCGTTTCGGGAGCTAATACAGCTACACCGATTGTTGATATGGCAGGTACCTATACCTTAAGTGTTTCCATTCCATCTAATCCTTTGTGTATAGGAACTGATGTGGCCTTGGTAACATTAAATAATACAGCACCTAATGCAGCTGCAGGACCCGACAAAGTATTGACTTGTGCCATAACTTCAATTGCCCTAAGCGGATCTTCCACAACAGCGGGAGCAACTTTCTCTTGGATTGCCAGCAATGGAGGATTTATCGTTTCCGGAGCAACAAGCGCTACTCCAACAGTTAATGCTGCAGGTACCTATACGTTAACCGTTACTGATCCGGCCAATGGCTGTACAGCTACAGACATAGCGTTGGTTACCCTTAACAATACAGCACCTAATGCTAATGCAGGAACTGATAAAGTGTTGACTTGTACTGTTACTTCAATTGCCCTAAGCGGATCTTCCACAACAGCGGGAGCAACTTTCTCTTGGATTGCCAGCAATGGAGGATTTATCGTTTCCGGAGGAACAACAGCTACACCAACCGTTAATGCAGCAGGTACCTATACGCTAACCGTTACCAATCCAGCCAACGGCTGTACCGCTACAGACATAGCGTTGGTTACCCTTAACAATACAGCACCTAATGCAGCTGCAGGACCCGACAAAGTATTGACTTGTGCCATAACTTCAATTGCCCTAACCGGATCTTCCACAACAGCGGGAGCAACTTTCTCTTGGATTGCCAGCAATGGAGGATTTATCGTTTCCGGAGCAACAAGCGCTACTCCAACAGTTAATGCTGCAGGTACCTATACGCTAACCGTTACCAATCCAGCCAACGGCTGTACAGCTGCAGACATAGCTTTGGTTACCCTTAACAATACATTACCTAATGTGAATGCAGGGGCTGATAAAGAGTTGACTTGTACCATTACTTCAATTGCTTTAAGCGGATCTTCCACAACAGCGGGAGCTACTTACTCCTGGGTTGCCAGCAATGGAGGATTTATCGTTTCCGGAGCAACAAGCGCTACGCCAACAGTTAATGCTGCAGGTACCTATACGTTAACCGTTACTGATCCAGCCAATGGCTGTACTGCTACCGATATAGCATTGGTTACCCTTAACAATATAGCGCCTAATGCTAATGCAGGAACTGATAAAGTGTTAACCTGTACTGTTACTTCAATTGCCTTAAGCGGATCTTCCACCACAACGGGAGCTACTTACTCTTGGGCTGCCAGCAATGGAGGAAATATTCTTTCTGGAGGAACAACAGCTACGCCAACCGTTAATGCAGCGGGTACCTATACTTTAACCGTTACCAATCCAGCCAACGGCTGTACCGCTACCGATATAGCTTTGGTAACTTTAGACAGTTCATTACCTAATGTGAACGCAGGAGCTGATAAAGTGTTGACCTGTACTGTTACTTCAATTGCCTTAAGCGGATCTTCCACAACAGCGGGAGCTACTTACTCTTGGGCTGCCAGCAATGGAGGAAATATCGTTTCCGGAGGAACAACAGCTACACCAACCGTTAATGCAGCAGGTACCTATACGCTAACCGTTACCAATCCAGCTAATGGCTGTACCGCTACCGATATAGCGTTGGTTACCCTTAACAATACAGCACCTAATGCTAATGCAGGACCTGATAAAGTGTTAACCTGTACTGTTACTTCAATTGCCTTAAGCGGATCTTCCACAACAGCTGGAGCTACTTACTCTTGGGTTGCCAGCAATGGAGGAAATATCGTTTCTGGAGGAACAACAGCTACGCCAACAGTTAATGCAGCAGGTACCTATACGTTAACCGTTACCAATCAAGCCAACGGCTGTACAGCTACAGACATAGCTTTGGTAACTCTTAACAATACATTACCTAATGTGAATGCAGGGGCTGATAAAGAGTTGACTTGTACCATTACTTCAATTGCTTTAAGCGGATCTTCCACAACAGCGGGAGCTACTTTCTCTTGGGCTGCCAGCAATGGAGGAAATATCGTTTCCGGAGGAACAACAGCTACGCCAACCGTTAATGCAGCAGGTACCTATACGTTAATCGTTACGAATCCAGCCAACGGCTGTACAGCTACAGACATAGCTTTGGTAACTCTTAACAATACATTACCTAATGTGAATGCAGGGGCTGATAAAGAGTTGACTTGTACCATTACTTCAATTGCTTTAAGCGGATCTTCCACAACAGCGGGAGCTACTTTCTCTTGGGCTGCCAGCAATGGAGGAAATATCGTTTCCGGAGGAACAACAGCTACGCCAACAGTTAATGCAGCAGGTACCTATACGTTAACCGTTACGAATCCAGCCAACGGCTGTACAGCTACAGACATAGCTTTGGTGACTCTAAACAATACAGCACCTAACGTAAATGCAGGAGCCGATGCTCAGATATTATGCGGTACAACTACTGTAATTCTATCGGGTTCTTCCACAACAGCGGGAGCTACTTTCTCTTGGGTTGCCAGCAATGGCGGAAATATCGTTTCCGGAGCAACAACAGCTACACCAACAGTTGATGCAGCAGGAACTTATACTTTAACCGTTACCAATCCGGCCAACGGTTGTACCGCTACCGATTTTTCTTTGGTAACGGTTCAAATCTGTGTAAAAGCACTATGTACTTATACTCAAGGGTACTATGGAAATCTTGGAGGAACTTCATGTGCCGGTGGTATTCAATATAGTACTTTAGGTCTTATCGAAAGAGCTTTAGGATATTATAATGGTACAATGATAATAGGTTCAGGAGGAAATACTGTAATCATAACCAACACCCCTAGTGACCGACAAGCCATCATCGATGTTTTACCTGGTGGAGGAGGAAGCTACGTGTTATCAGCAAGTTATTCAATAAGCTCATTACCATCCAGCTATTTGTCTAAACAAGGCAGAATCAACAATACTTTGTTGGCACAAACCATCACCTTAGGACTTAACATAGGTATAAATGGTGCTCTTGGTAATTTTGCATTGCAAGCGGGAACTTTCGCTATCGCCATGCCAGCAGGTGGTTGTGGATCAGATATTCCAAAAGTACGCTCTTGTAATCTTGATGGAACAGTGAATAATGAATATAAATATTACACTATTCCTAGTAACATTGTAACCGCTTTAGGGGCTAATGCTACCGTTCAAGGATTGTATAATTTAGCAAACCAAGCTTTAGGTGGAGGTTCAACCAATGGCCTTACACTTTCACAAATAGCAAGTGCAGTAGATTTAATCAACAATGCTTTTGATGAATGTAGAATATTCGTAGGGTATAATATTCAACCATTAGTATGTGGAACTACTTTTGCACCAACAACTACCAGTAAAATGGAACCTGTAGGTTTTGATGCATACCCTGTTCCCTTCAAAGATGTACTTACTATCAAATACAACTTTGATTATGTGTCCGATGTAAAAATTGAAGTATTTAATTCAATTGGAACAACTGTACTTTCAAAATCAGACACTAATAGTTATTTAAACAAAGAAGTTGCTTTAAACCTTAAAATGAATAGAGGTCAAGAACAAGTGTATGTTGTAAAAGTAACAACGAATCGCGGAAGTAGTGTGAAAAAAGTAATGTCTTCAAAATAGTAATAGTAGTATTAATTATTCTAATCCTAAAAAATATAGAGAAGGATTAGTCGATAAAATTAAACCTCGAAAGTGAAAATTTTCGAGGTTTTTTTATGCCTTTTTTTAATAATGTTTTTTTTAATGCTGAATTATATTGTTTAAAATAAAAATGCATTTTTAAATCGTGTTAAAATACTGTAAATCAATGATTTGATACAAAAAAAGTATTTATTTTTAATGTTTTTTTGCGTAGTAATTTTCGTAATTAGTAAGTTTTTTATCGGATATATTTGTTTTTAATCGGATTTAAATTTATTAAAAATTGTTGTTTTTAAACCATTTATTAACTTTAATATAGAAAATAAATGAATAGAATTTGGAGTTGTTTTTTTCTAAAAATGCTTGACGGGGAATAAAGAAATTTTAATTATTGGTCCCCACAATATTGTATTCTTTTGATGACGGAGTTCTTCAACTTTTTGAAGATATTTTAATACAGGTTAAGTTGTATAAGTCAAATTTGAACGCTTTCTATATTTTTTTAAAGCCCCAATTTGGTAATAAAAGTTTGTTTATTTACCCAAAGTAAAATATGCTTTTGATGATGGTGCACTTCATACATTTTTATGAAGGTGTATTGCTTTTTTTTAAAAGTTTTCAGTCCCCAGTCTACTGATTTACTACTGTTTAACAAGTGTGGTATTAAAACTATATTATCATGGAAAAAATTACACTTCTGACGTTTTTCGGAGTTTTATCAAGTAAAATAAAATGTTGGTTATCACCGAAAAACACAATTTCTAGATTAGGTTTACAAATTCCTGATTTATTCTTTTTTAGTCCTCAGTCACAAAATGTGACTCTTGAAAAAAGGCTTTCTTATAATTCTGTTTCAAAATCGTGGACTGAGGGAATGTTTCTTAATTTAAGAAACTTTACAACATTTATTTCAATATGTTTCTTATTTTTTTTCATACCAAACACTGCTCAGGTATTTCCAGGTACAGCACCTGTTAATATACCTGCAGGAAGTTTTCAAATTGAAGGCGACCTGCAGGCAAATACACCCTTACCTGCTGGCAAAGGCGATTGGTTGCCATTATCTGGTTCTACTGGCACTGGTGGAAATGTTTTGTCTGCTGCAGGCGCCCCTGTTAATGCTTTAACAACTTTTCATTTAACGGACCTTTACAATACATCGGAAAATAATTTTTCAGGTGGTAAAAAGTTTAATGACAATCCAAATATCTGGACATGGGTAAATAATAATGCGCTCGCAAAATGCGATATAAATAATGCTTTGTTTCATTTTACAACTGCTCCATATACAGATCCTATTACCCATTTAAATTCGGTTCATACCTGGTTAATTGTTGCTGCTGACCGTCGTAGCAATAGCGGAAACGCTTATATAGATTTTGAATTGCTGCAAAATACAATGACAGACAATACCAATGGTACTTTTTCCTCCGCAGGTCCAAACAATGGGCGAACAAAGGGAGATATACTTTTAACGCTGGCTATAACAAATGGTGGTGGGGCTGCTGAATTTTTTGTAAATAAATGGGATAATCCGGCGGGCATTTATGATTATATTGACAAAACATCCTCTACTCCGGCAGGATCTGTTTACGCCTCTACCAATGCGGGAAACGTTCCCGTCTCTTTTAGTGCCTTTGGTAGCAATCAATATTCTTCCAACTTATTTGTAGAAGCTGCGATAGACCTGACAGCATTGCTTGGCGCAATTGATCCCTGTACGAGTCTGGGAGTAAAAACATTATTCATCAAGACGAAAACTTCACAATCTCCTACAGCTACTATTGTTGATTTTATTAATGCAAAACAGGTGTCCCTGCGAATAGGATTGGCAAATGCCAGCGAGGATCAATCACAATGTGGAAATGCTTTTTCAGTTACCGGGACAGCCACTCCGAGCCCTGGCGATGGTATTAGCAGCACATCATGGAGCGTTGTTTCTGGTTCGGCAAGTATTGCCTCTCCTTCATCAGCAACAAGCAATATAAGCGTTACAAGTTCTCCTGCCACTTTACGTTATACGGTAGCGACTACTAATGGATGCTCGGTTTATGACGATGTTGTCTTAACAGTTAAACCTGCGCCAGGCGTTCCAACGGTAAGTGTAGTTAACAACTGCGATGGAAGTTCAGATTTGACAGCAAGTAATTACACAGGAAGTTTGTTGTGGAGTAATGGAGCAACAACAGCGAGTATTCATGTAACTAATGCGGCTACCTATACTGTCACTCAAACTGCTACGAATGGTTGTGCCAGCCTTTCAGGCTCTGGAACATCGGCTCCGAAAACAACACCGGGAACACCAACAGTAAGTGTAGTAAACAACTGTGATGGAAGTTCAGATTTAACAGCAAGTGATTACACAGGGAGTTTGTTGTGGAGCAATGGCGCAACAACAGCGAGCATTCATGTAACGAATGCAGCAACCTATGCAGTTACACAGACCGTGAATGGTTGTGTTAGCACTTCAGGCTCTGGAACATCAGCTCCAAAAACTACACCGGGAACACCAACAGTAAGTTTAGTTAACAACTGCGATGGAAGTTCAGATTTAAGAGCAAGTAATTACACGGGAAGCTTGTTGTGGAGTAATGGTGCAACAACAGTGAGCATTCATGTAACGAATGCTGCTACTTATACTGTTACTCAAACTGCGACAAATGGTTGTACTAGTCTTTCAGGCTCTGGAACATCAGCTCCAAAAACTACACCGGGAACACCAACAGTAAGTGTAGTTAACAACTGCGATGGAAGTTCAGATTTAACAGCAAGTAATTACACGGGAAGTTTGTTGTGGAGTAATGGTGCAACAACAGCGAGCATTCATGTAACGAATGCTGCTACTTATACTGTTACTCAAACTGCGACAAATGGTTGTACTAGTCTTTCAGGCTCTGGAACATCAGCTCCAAAAACTACACCGGGAACACCAACCGTAAATGTAGTAAACAACTGTGATGGAAGTTCAGATTTAACAGCAAGTAATTACACGGGAAGTTTGTTGTGGAGCAATGGTGCAACAACAGCGAGCATTCATGTAACGAATGCTGCAACTTACACTGTTGCTCAAACTGCGACAAATGGTTGTACTAGTCTTTCAGGTTTTGGAACATCATCTCCGAAAATGACTCCATCAACTCCTTTATTTATAATCACCCAGCCTTCTCTTTGTGGTGCATCAGCTGGTAGTATTGAGATATGTAATCCAGTTCCTGGGTATACATATAATTTAGTTGGAGGATCAAGTTTCGTAGCGGAGTCTGGAAAACCAGTAATATTTATTGATCTTGCGGCAGGTTCCAATCCAAGTATTACAGTTACAAATACTGTTGGATGTACTTCCGCTGCTGCCAATTGTAGCAATGGAGTCATTAATTGTTCAACATCAGCTTCAACAATTGCTGCCAAAACAACAGGCACAACTGCTCCAATAGAAGTAAAAAACACAACCGTTGGTTTCGATGCTTATCCGGTTCCTTTTAAAGATCAGTTAACGATCAAATACAAATTTGATTACAAATCTGATGTGAAAATTGAGGTGTTTAATGCACAAGGAATGTCAGTGCTTTCTAAAACCGATACCGATAGTTATTTAGACAAAGAAGTAACACTGGATCTTAAGGCAAGCAAAAGACAAGAACAAGTGTACATCGTGAAAATGACTACTGATCAAGGAACATTTACTAAAAAAGTAATGTCTAAAAAATAATTTTAAAAACTAATTATAACTAAAAAGCATCCATTTTCGCGGATGCTTTTTTTGTGCTTTTATTCGCCATTTGGGTTCCGGCAGTTGGATTTCGTCAGTTCGAGTTAAGCAAAGGCTTGTGATAGAAAGCCTTTGTGAAGTATCGAGAACAGTCGTGTAGTAAATCCTTCTCGATTCAATTATGCATTATTAAAACTAGCGTTTGAATAACGTATAATCACACGAATTGATTGTAGTTGTAGCTAATTTGATATATAATAATCAATCGGTTATTTTATTCAGTTTCAAATACCCAATATGCAATTCATCTTCTTTTAAATCAATTTCAGATTTGGTGATTTTTAATGAGTATAGTTCTTTAATTGGCGCAGGCAATATATCAGATACCTTATAAATATCATCCACATCAATCCCGTATTTGTCGTCGATGTGCGAAGGGGCTCCCTTGAAACCGCAAGTTTGTAAAAAGTGGATCTTCTGGCTTTTTTAGAGGCTAATCCCATACTTTCCGCAACAGTCAGGATTTTATAATGGTATTCTTTAAATTCATTTTCTTTATAACCACCCAAATTGATGAAAAATAAATTGTCTGAAGAAGAATTTAGAGTTGAATCTTTTGCACTAATTTTAATTGAAAAATTTTCGATTGCGGAAACTTCTCGCCAGGCATCAATATGAATTTTTCCTTTGGCTTCAGGCCAAAATTTTTTCATTTGGGATACTAGATTTTTTAAAGAATTTCCAATTCCAAAAAAAATATCATGCTGTTCTGTAAGTCGGCCTTTCGGCGTGCAGCCTAGCATTACCATGTATAATTTTAGTTTTTCTTCCATCTTTCAAAGCTACATTTTTTTTGAAAATAAACTTTGGCACAGTTCATGAATGTATAAAAAAAATAAACCATTAAAATATTTAAATCATGAAAAAGATAATTACCTTTTTGGCCATTGCAGGATTATTCACCCTGCAATCTTGTACCACCTCTGGCAGTTTTGAAATTGATCCTCTTCCAGTTGCGACAAGCGAAGTATTTGAAGTAAACGCTTCATTTAATTCAACTAATAATTATAGTCGATTGGTAACTTTAAACCCGCGCATATATTCTTCGGATGTGGTTTTAGTGTACCGCTTGACTGGTATCACACCACAAGGAAGTGACATTTGGAAATTGTTGCCGGAAACGCATTATTTTGCTGATGGAACATTAGACTTTGGTTTTGACTATGATTATACCACTACTGATGTAAGTATTTTTATGATAGGTAATAATTTACAAACGGTTTCTACTAATTATAGATTGAATCAGGTTTTAAGGATTGTAATTACTCCAGCCGGTTTTTCTACAGCAATAGACAAAAATAACATAAACGCAGTAATGTCTGCTTTGAATGTTGATAAAAGCCAAATTAAAAAAATAGATTTGTAGTTTACAGTTTTAATAAAAAAAGGGAATCGATAGATTCCCTTTTTTTATGCTTTTTAGTTAGTGAAATAAAAATTTTTTAGAATTCATTATCTACCTCATTGATTTTCTCTTTGTTGATTTTCAAGGATACTATGATTCCTGCTAACAGCGAAACTGCAATAAAAGCAAGGGATACCCATTCCGGCAATTCAATAAAATCATGAAGCAACATTTTTAGGCCTACAAAGGTTAAAATAGCGATAAGACTGTATTCTAAATAGCTGAATCTTTCCAACATATGGGCTAAAAAGAAATACATGGAGCGCAAACCTAATATCGCAAAAATATTAGAACTAAAAACTAAAAAAGGATCGCTGGTTATTGCTAAAATTGCTGGAACACTGTCGAGTGCAAATACAACATCCATTACTTCAATAACCACCAGTGCTACAAAAAGGGGTGTTGCCGCTGTAATATGTCTTCTTTTTACAAAAAAATGTTCTTTGTCTATATGATTGGAAACTGGAACAACTTTCTTTAAACTTTTATAAACGAATGATTTTTTAGGTTCAAATTTTTCATCTTCATTGTCAAACAGCATTCTCATTGCGGTATAAATTAAAAATGCACCAAAAAGATACGTGGTCCATGCAAATTTATTGATCAACAAAACGCCAAAATAAATCATGGCACCTCTAAAAATGATTGCTCCCAATATTCCCCAAAACAAAACCCGGTGTTGGTATTTTTTTGGTATTTTAAAAGCGGCAAATATAACAGCAATAACAAATATATTATCTACACTCAGCGATAATTCAATAAGATAACCAGTGATGAATTTTATAGCTGCCGTAGCCGGTTTCAGCTGATCTGGATTTGCAATGTAATCTGTACCGTAAAGCCAGTAAATAACTCCAGAAAACATAAAAGATAATGCTACCCAAACGGCAGTCCATTTTCCGGCTTCCTTTGAGCTAATAATGTGTGGTGTTTTATTGAAAACTCCTAAGTCGAGCGCAAGAAATAACAGAATAGCAATTAAGAATAATATCCAGACAATCATAAATTAAGTTATTTATAAGTTGAACAAAGATACTTTTTGATTTTTAAGTTCGACCCTTATTTTAAACAAAGTTGGAGTTGGAAATTATTTACTGTCTATTTCTAAAAAAAAGTGCCTCCGTTTGCGAAGACACTTTTAAAAAATAAACAAATCAAGTTGTGAAAAGAGAAACTTATGCTAAAACAGAATCTTCAATTAAAACCGATTTTACAGTTTTTACAATTCTTGCAGCAATTTTGTATGGATCACCATTAGATGCTGGTCTTCTGTCTTCCAACCACCCTTTCCATCCTTTTTGAACGGTAATTAACGGGATTCTGATTGAAGCTCCTCTATCAGAAATTCCATAAGAGAAATCATGGATAGAAGCAGTTTCGTGCTTACCTGTTAAACGTTGGTCATTATACGCTCCGTATACTGCAATATGTTCTGCAGTTACCGGTCTGAATGCCTCACATATTTTTTCATATATTTCTTGAGAACCACATGTTCTTAATACTTCATTAGAGAAGTTAGCATGCATTCCTGATCCGTTCCAATCGGTATCACCTAATGGTTTTGGGTGGTAATCAATATAGTAACCGTATTTTTCAGTCAAACGATCTAATAAATATCTGGCAATCCAAATTTCATCACCTGCTTTTTTAGCGCCCTGTGCGAATAATTGAAATTCCCATTGTCCACAAGCTACTTCTTGGTTAATTCCTTCAAAGTTAATTCCTGCAGCGATACATAAATCAGCATGTTCTTCTACTAAACTTCTTCCGTGTGTGTTTTTACCACCTACTGAACAGTAGTACATACCTTGTGGGGCAGGGTAGCCACCTATTGGAAATCCTAAAGGCAATAAAGTTTTAGTATCCATAATAAAATATTCTTGTTCGAAACCAAACCAGAAATCACCATCATCATCAATAGTAGCTCTACCATTAGATGGGTGAGCAGTACCATCAGCATTCATAACTTCAGTCATGACTAAATATCCATTGATACGTGTTGGATCAGGATATATAGCAACAGGAACTAATAGACAATCAGACGAACCACCTTCTGCTTGTTTTGTAGATGAACCGTCAAAAGACCAGTTTCCTATTTCTTCTATATTACCTTTAAAATTTTCGTGTTCTTCAACTTTGGTTTTACTTCTTAAGTTTTGAGTTGGTTCATATCCGTCTAACCAAATGTACTCTAATTTTATCTTAGCCATAATAGTATAAATTATTTCGTTTTTCTTATTTGTTGGCAAATATAAAATAAATTATTTAGGAGGGAAAATTAGGGGGTGTTTTTCGTTATGGGATATGTTATTTTTCACAGAAGTGTATTTTAGCAGGGGGTAAAAATTCAAAATGATAATTTTAAATAGGAATAAAAACTAATTTCACAATTGCAATAAGCAGAATTTTAGTTTAATATTGATTATATTTGTCTGTTTTATTAAATCTATGATAATAACTTAAAAATTGTAAACATGTCAACATTACGTTTTCAAGCTTTGAGAGAAGCATCGAACAGAAAACCTGTTCATTTTGAAGAAACTGATAGAAAATCAACTCTTTTTGGTTCAAATGTTTTTAATGATAAAGCAATGAAGCAATTTTTAACTTCAGATGCTTTCAAGGGAGTACAAGGTGCTGTTCAGTATGGAACTAAAATAGACAGGAAATTAGCGGATTATATTGCAATGGGTATGAAGGAGTGGGCCTTGTCTAAAGGAGTTACTCATTATACACACTGGTTTCAGCCACTTACAGGAACAACTGCTGAAAAACATGATGCTTTTTTTGAAACGTCATACGACGGTAGTGATCCGGTAGAAAAATTTGGAGGTGCCCAACTAGTACAGCAAGAACCAGATGCTTCCAGTTTCCCAAATGGTGGAATCAGAAATACATTTGAAGCAAGAGGGTATACCGCTTGGGATCCAACATCTCCTGCATTTATATATGGAACTACTTTATGTATTCCAACTGTTTTTATCTCCTATACGGGAGAAGCTTTAGATAATAAAATTCCCTTATTAAGAGCTTTATCTGCAATGGATACTGCTGCAACTGAAGTCTGTAAATATTTTGATAAAAATGTTAAGAAAGTAACGGCAACTTTAGGGTGGGAGCAAGAATATTTCTTAATCGATAAATCATTGGCTGACTCTCGTCCGGATCTTATCATGACTGGAAGAACTTTACTGGGACATACCTCTGCAAAAGGGCAACAATTAGATGACCATTATTTTGGTTCTATTCCAACTCGTGCTTTAACGTACATGAGAGATTTAGAGCAAGAATGTATGTTGCTTGGAATACCGGTAAAAACGCGTCACAATGAAGTAGCTCCAAATCAATTTGAATTGGCGCCTATTTTTGAAGAAACAAATTTAGCGGTAGATCATAACTGTTTGTTGATGGATGTAATGCAAAAAGTGGCGGAACGTCATGATTTGAAAGTATTATTCCATGAAAAACCTTTCAAAGGTGTAAACGGTTCAGGAAAGCACAACAACTGGTCACTGGCAACTGATACCGGAGTTAACTTGTTGAGTCCAAGTAAAACGCCAATGAGCAATTTACAATTTTTGACTTTCTTTATCAATACTATAAAAGCGGTTAATGATTACGAAGCTTTACTTAGAGGTGCAATTGCAACTGCAAGTAATGACCACAGATTAGGAGCTAATGAAGCGCCACCGGCAATTATCTCTGTATTTATTGGAGAGCAATTGACTAAAGTGTTGGCGGAATTAGAAGGTGTAACTGCTGGAAAATTATCACCTGAAGAAAAAACCGATTTAAAATTGAACGTTGTCGGAAAAATTCCAGACGTTCTTTTAGATAATACGGATCGAAACAGAACTTCACCATTTGCTTTTACAGGAAATAAATTTGAATTCAGAGCGGTGGGTTCTTCGGCAAACTGTTCCAATTCAATGACCACTTTGAACACTATCGTTGCAAAACAATTGAAAGATTTTAAAATTGAAGTAGATTCATTAATTGAATCTAAAGACATGAAGAAAGATGATGCGATCTTCAATGTATTGAGAGAATATATCAAAGTTTCTAAAAATATCCTTTTCGAAGGAGACGGTTACAGTGAAGCTTGGGAAATTGAAGCAGGAAAAAGAGGTTTGAGTAACTTCAAAACAACTCCCGAAGCATTAAAAGCGAGAGCTTCTAAACAAGCAATAGATTTGTTTTCTGAAATGGGTATCATGAACCACATTGAAGTTGAAGCACGTTACGAAATTGAATTGGAAGAGTATACTAAGAAAATTCAAATTGAAGGTAGAGTTTTAGGTGATATTTCTAAAAATCACGTAATTCCTACGGCTATCCGTTATCAAAATACTTTGATTGAAAACGTTAAAGGATTGAAAGATATTTTTGGAGCTGAATTTGAATCAATTGCAAAAGAGCAAATTGTTTTAATCAAAGAAATTTCCGGACATATTGAAGGGATCAATTCTAAAGTGGAAGAAATGACCAATGAAAGAAAGAAAGCAAACATTCTTACTGATGCGCAAGAAATGGCTGAAGCTTACTGTAATGAAGTGAAACCTTATTTTGAAATAATCCGTGAGCACTGCGATAAACTGGAATTATTAGTTGATAATGAGCTTTGGACATTAACTAAATACAGAGAATTGTTGTTTACAAAATAATATTAAAATTTCTTAAATTTTACACCCGATAGGTTTTGAAGCTTATCGGGTTTTTTATACGGTTTTATTTTCTGCGATAATTGATTCGGAATTATAATGACGAATTGTCTTTCTGAAGAGCGAATAACGAGCTGCTTTTTTAGAACGTAAATAAGTCCAAAGAAATAAAAATTTTGAATTGAAAGGTTCGGAGCCGATTTTTAACAATAAAATAGGCCTTGTGATAAACACTCAAAGGAAAAAAGGAATAGAAAAATTAGCTTCTACTCCTTTTGTATTAATAATTTATTCTTACAAGATTATTTTTAGTGACTTTGCGGTGGCTGATGGACTTTTTTTGTTATTATATTCAATATGAATTTTTTTGTAAAGACAACTTTAAAACTATAATTCTTTACGAAAGGTGCATCTTCTTTTATGAACAACGGTGTTAAAATGTTTCCATAAATTAATACTGGCGGCATTATCTGCTAGTTCGGGTGTTCTGAAGCAATTGATAATTCCTTTTTCTTTGAAAGTTTCGTAGTATTCTTTAAAAATGATTGCCGTTACGGCTTTGTTTTGGTATTCTGGAAGAACGCCAATAAGGTAGAAAAGTACATCCTTACTTTGTTTTTTTGCTTTTAGCAAATGAAGAAATCCAAAAGGGAATAATTTTCCTTTTGCCTTTTGTATCGCTTCAGAAAAAGAAGGCATCACAATACTAAAAGCAACAATATTATGGTCTTTATCTTCGACAAACTTGATAAATTCAGGATTGATAAAACTGATGTACTTTTTCTTGAAATATTCTTTTTCTTTATCTGAAATTGCTACAAAAGAAGATAGGGAAGCATACGATTCATTGAATAAATCAAACATTTTATCCACATGAGGCATTACTTCTTTGGTTTTTTTGAAATTTAGAGGAGATAATTGGTATCTTCTTTTTACCAATTCATTCGCCTTTTCAAAAAATTCCGGTTTTACATTTGAAAAAGGAAATTTACTTTCAATATATTCTTTCTCTTTAACGTAACCCAATTGTTCAAAATGAGATGCATAATAGGGATGATTGTACCATGTAATCATCGTGCCTATTTCGTCAAAACCTTCGGTAAGAACTCCAACTTTATCCAAGTTAGAAAATCCCATTGGACCTTCAGCGTATTCTAAATTGTTTTTTCTACCTAATTCATAGACTTTTTCAAGTAAAGCTTTGGTAACTTCAATATCATCTATAGCGTCAAACCAACCAAAACGTACTTTCATTTTTTGTTGGTCATTTACTTCCTTCCAGTTAATGATTGCAGTAATTCGTCCTGCAATTTTGTTGTCTTTGTAGGCGATGTAAAAATAGGCTTCGGCATTTTCGAAAGCAGGGTTTTTTGTTTTGTCAAAACTTTCGAGTTCGTCTGCAATTAATGGAGGAACCCAGTTTTTATTATTTTTATATAAAGAAAAAGGGAATTTGATGAAATCCTTTAATTCACTTTTTGTTTTAGCTTGTTTTATGGTAATCATTGTAGAATTTTATAGTGTATTTTCGATCTCGTCTTTGCGTTTTTTATTTTTCTTTTCTGCTTTTTTTACGGACTTAGATTTTTTGTTTCCTCCATTATCAAGGTCCATTCTTACTTCTTCATAATTGGTATCATAGCGCCAAGAAAAGCCAACGCCTCCATAAAGTACTGTTGGTGTATCCTTGAAATTCGTACTTATGGACGCATCAATTTGCATGTCTTTGTTCAATAAATAAGCGGCTCCACCTCTAACAATCGCATCGCTGTAAAAATCGCTCTTGAATCCTTGATTTTCGATGAACCCAGACCATTTATCATTGAATCCTTTTGTTAAAGTTAATACATAACCGTAACTTGGATAATCCGTTGTTATGTAATCAGCAATGATATTGGTTACAAAAACCCATGTTCCGTCGCCCAAATGATTTTGGGTAATCAACATGATTTTAGGAGAAATATTGGCATCTGGAGAAAAAGAATAGGGATTATCCGCCATTGTAAAATTAGCCCCGGCAAAAACGGAAACAGCAGGAATTAATTGGTGCCAATTGAAAGCCTGATTTGCTTTCCAGCTGTATACATTTACCTTTTTTTCGTAATTTTTGAATGGATCATAAATCAAATATTTTGCGCCCAATACTGTTTGCTTTAGCGCTGATTTGTTGACGCTGCTTAAAGGTGTGGTGAAGGTTTCGTTTTGATATTGCAAATCAGCGATTAATTCTAATTTTTCAAGAAAAAAGCCATATCGTAACGTTAAATCCAGTCCAAAACCGTTTGCATCATAATTCAGTAAACGATGATTTTCTTTTATGCCATATATACCTGTTTCAACTTGAATTACTTTTTTTCCAACTGCAAAAGCAGACATGGTTTCACCAGGTCTGTTGGAGTTGATTTGATCAGTGTGTTGGCCATATTGAACAAACGGAATCATAAAAATAGTAGCAATAAATATGATTTTGATTTTGAACATATTATTTTTTTTGAGGTTAAAAGTAATAACGCATTTCAAATGTACTATATTTTATTATTTATTTAAGAATGATATTTTAATTTTGAACATTTGATTTCTTAATTTTGGCAAAAAATATTTTGATTATGCAAACAGCCTCTTTTACAGGTTTTATAGAAACCATCTTCTACATGATAGCTTTCTATTATATTTTTAAATTTCTGGCGAAATTATTCTTGCCGTTATTGGTAAAAAAAGTGGTGCAGAAAGCAGGAGAGAATTTTCAGAAACAGCAACAATACTCACAAGATAACTCTTGGAACAAAACGCAAAACAAGGATGAAGTAATATATAACACATCAAACTCTAAAAACCCTCGCGAAACCAAAAAAGTAGGAGATTATGTGGATTATGAAGAAATTGATTAAGTTTGCACCATATAGTTTACTTGGTTGACAGAAATCTGATTTTTATTCGAGTTTTTGCAAATCAAATGGTAAACTTTAAACTTTAAACTTTTTTAATGAAAATTCTTAATAAGTTCTATCCGCACGCCTTAGCCATACTTGGTTTTGTACTTATTTCTCTTATTTATTTTTATCCTGTTTTACAAGGAAAACAAATTTTTCAATCGGATATTGTTCAGTACACCGGAATGGCTAAAGAACAAAACGATTTTAGAGCCTCAGATCACATAGAACCCTACTGGACAAACGCTGCTTTTGGAGGAATGCCTACCTATCAATTAGGTGCGAAATACCCACATGATTATATTGGAATGATTGATGACGCATTGCGATTTTTACCGCGTCCTGCCGATTATTTATTCCTGTACTTTCTTGGTTTTTACGGATTATTATTGGTGTTGAAGATTGATCCTTTGAAGGCCTTTTTTGGTGCTTTGGCTTTTGGTTTTTCTACTTATTTAATTGTAATTCTGGGTGTTGGTCATAATGCTAAAGCCCATGCGATTGCTTATATGCCGCTCGTTATTGCTGGTTTTATATTGGTTTTTCGAAAAAAATATGTTTTAGGTGGTTTAATCACCATGTTTGCTGTGGCATTAGAAATTAATGCCAATCATTTCCAAATGACTTACTACCTGCTGATTTTCTTATTGATACTTTCTGGTTATTTTATTTATCAGGATGTCAAAGAAAAGCAATACAAATCGATGCTTTATTCTTTTGGAGTTTTAGCGGTGGCAGGTATTTTTGCCATTGGAGCCAATGCTACGAATTTATTGGCAACTACTGAATATGCCAATTTTAGCATACGTGGAAAAAGTGAATTGACCTTCAATCCTGACGGATCAAAAATCATCGGCAATAGCGCCATGAGTAAAGAATATATTACGGAATACAGTTACGGAATAGCCGAAAGTTTTAATCTTATTGCTCCAAGACTTTTTGGAGGTTCTAATAATGAAGCGCTAGGAAAAGACAGTAAGATGTACGATTTCATGATTGGTCAAGGCGTGCCAGAAGCGCAGGCGAACGATTTTGTCTCTGGAATGCCAACGTATTGGGGAGATCAGCCTATTGTGGCAGCACCTGCTTACATTGGAGCCGTTGTTTTCTTCTTGGGAATTTTAGCCTTATTTATTGATAAACGAAAAATCAAATATGTATTTCTTTCGGGTGCAATAATCGCTTTAATACTTTCTTGGGGTAAAAATTTCCCCGCTTTGACAGACTTTTTTATAGATTATGTTCCTATTTACGATAAATTTAGAGCGGTTTCCTCTATTCAGGTAATTTTAGAATTATGTTTTCCCGTTTTAGCGGTAATGGGATTGCAGTCTTTTATGAAATCTGAAAAAGAAGAACAATTACAGGCTTTCTGGCAAGCCACAGCAATAGGAGTTGGAACGCTTGTAATCTTGTTTTTATTAAAAGGGATGTTCAGTTTTTCTGGAGGTAGTGACAGCTATTTTCTTAAAAGCTACGGTCCCGGTTTTGTAGATGCGCTTAAAGAAGACAGAAAGAGTTTGTTTAGCGCTGATTTATTGCGTTCTGGTTTCTTTATCTTACTTTCAGCGGGTATTTTATGGATGTTTATAAAGCAAAAATTAGCTCAAAATACAACTGTAATTCTAGTTGGTTTATTGATGATTTTCGACTTGTTTTTTGTCGATAAAAAATATGTCTCCGCTAAAGATTTTGTTTCTGGACGTGAGGTCGAAGTACCTTTTCAGGAAAGCCCCTCGGATACTCAAATTCTAAAAGACACTACAAATTATCGCGTTTTTGAAGTAAACGGTTTGTTAAACGCCAGATCTTCCTATTTTCATAAATCTATCGGAGGATATAGTGCGGTGCGACCGCGAAGAATGCAGCAATTATTCGATTACCAAATTGCCAAAAGCAACATGGAAATCCTAAATATGTTGGATGTGAAGTATGTAATTCAAACTGATAAAGAAGGGAAAGAATTTCCAACTTCAAATCCTAATGCCAATGGAAATGCCTGGTTTGTGAGCCAAGTAAAATTAGTGAATTCAGCTGATGAAGAAATGAAAGCTTTGGATAGTTTGGATTCTAAAAATGTAGCGATTGTAAATAGCAAAGACTTTGAAGTTAAAAATAAGGCTTTCGCCAAAGATAGTTCGGCCATAATAACTTTGGATTCATACAAACCCAATCATTTAAAATACACTTCTAATAATACCAATGAAGGTTTAGCTGTTTTCTCCGAAATGTATTATGGAAAAGGTTGGATCGCTTCTATCGATGGAAAAAAGGTAGGTCACATTCGTGTGGATTATGTTTTAAGAGGATTGCAAATTCCAGCAGGAAAACATTTGGTAGAATTCAAATTCGAGCCGCAAGTTATCAAAACAGGAAGCACGATTACTTTAATTAGTGTGGCCGGAATGTTATTGCTTTTAGTTGGAGGGATCTATTTTGAAAGAAAGAAAAAGGCGTTAACTGTTTAATATTTATTTGTAAATTTGATATAATAAATTTCGAACAAATTCTAAATCTTTTAAATGTAATGGGCAACGTAAAATTAAATCACGCTCATCCAGTAGTAATGGAAGCAAGATATATTGAAGAAACGAGACAATTGACCTATCAACAACGTTTTGAAAAATTGATGGCAATAATCGAACTTTCATGCATATTAAAATCGGCAAAAAAATATTCAAAATCAAAATAATTTGAAATGAATATGCATAAACAAATAATAGATGTTTGGAAGTACTTGTCAGAAAACAATGTAAAGTATCTAACCATCGGTGGATTTGCTGTAAATATTTATGGCTACGGAAGAAATACAGGAGATATTGATATTTTTATTGAAGACACGATTGCTAATCGTGAAAATTTGAGAACAGCCATTAAACAAATGGGACTTGGCGATTTTGAAAGTATTAAAACGATGCAATTTATTCCAGGTTGGACAGATTTCACTCTGAATATTAACTTTAGATTGGATATTATGACTTCTGTTAAAGGTCTAGAAAATAAGCCTTTTGCTGCACTTTTGGAAAAAGCAAATATTATAGATATAGATGGAATTCCAGTGTTTTTTATTGATTATGATAATTTAATTATTGCAAAAAAAGCAACCAACAGACTAAAGGACCAACTTGATATTGAAGAGTTGGAGAAACTAAACAATAAAAATATTTAACAGAATTATGAAGGAGTTCTTTCGTTTAAAATCATTTCAAAACATACTGTATTGGCTTTTTCTTTTAGGGATTATTCTTGGAGCTACGATAGCTTCAACTGTTGCTAATTCAGGTAATTTTAAGCTGACTAATTTTGTTTTACTTTTTATGGTTCCTTTATTTTTTTTATCAAAAGGATTGTATAAAAACAGTAATTTGTTTTTTGCGGATTTAAAATCAATTACATCAAAATCCTAAACTTGGAACCAAAGAAAATCCTCATAATTACCTATTATTGGCCACCTGCAGGAGGTCCTGGTGTACAGCGTTGGTTAAAATTTGTAAAGTATTTACCTGATTTTGGAATTCAGCCCGTTGTGTACATTCCGGAAAACCCAACCTATCCAATTGTAGATGAAAATTTGGTTAAAGAAGTTTCGGAAAAAGCGATTATTCTAAAAAATAAAATTTTTGAGCCCTATCAACTGGCTTCTTTTTTTTCGAAGAATAAAACCAAGAAAATTAGTTCCGGGATTATCCCAAATCAAAAAAAGCAATCTTTTCTGGATAAAACATTCCTTTGGATAAGAGGGAATTTGTTTATTCCTGATGCGCGTGTTTTATGGGTAAAACCATCGGTTTCTTTTTTAGAAAAATATATTCAGGAAAATAATATTGATACGATTGTCACTTCGGGGCCGCCACACAGTTTGCATCTCATTGGATTAGAATTAAAACAAAAATTAAATATAAAATGGTTTGCTGATTTCCGTGATCCTTGGACAACTATTGGTTATCATAAATCATTGCGATTGTCTAATTATGCGGCCAAAAAGCACAAAACGTTAGAGCATCAGGTTTTGAATACCGCCGATACAATTATCGTGACAAGTAAAACTACGAAAAAGGAGTTTGAAGCGATTACAAGCAAGCCTATTGCGGTAATCACCAATGGTTATGATGATGAGAAAGTCGAAAAACAAATTTTGGATATTAAATTTAGTTTGGCGCACATTGGATCTTTTCTTTCTGAAAGAAATCCTACGATTTTATGGGAAAGTTTAGTCGAATTAATTATTGAAATTCCTGATTTTAAATCGCATTTGGAAATCAAATTGATTGGAGCAGTAAGCCAGGAAGTTTTAGAAACCATTTCGCAATTTAAACTAAATTCTTTTTTGAATAATCTGGGCTACGTTTCACATTCGGAAGCGATTACTCATCAAAGAAAATCGCAAGTTTTGTTGCTTATCGAAATCGATTCTGAAGACACCAAAAGCATAATTCCAGGAAAACTATTCGAATATATGGTTTCTAACAGACCCATTATTGCCATTGGTCCAACGGATTCTGATTTTGCCGAAATCATAACGACTACTAATACCGGAGTGTTCTTTAAGTATTCTGAAAAAATGAGATTGAAAAGTGTAATTTTGGACTTTTACAACCAGTTTTTGCAGGGTAAACTTCAGTCAAACGGAGTTGGTTTGCAGCGCTATTCCAGAAGAAACCTTACCAAAGAGTTAGCACAATTGATAAATTAAAAGAGTCCGAGTTATTACAACTTTAAACATAAAAACATTAAACTCCTAAAATGGGAATAGTATTAAATCAGTCCTTAAAGAATACCGTAATAACCTATATTGGATTTGGAATTGGCGGGATAAACACTATTTATTTGTATCCTGTTTTCCTTGGAGCAACTTTTTATGGTTTAACAAATTACGTAACTTCTTGCGCGAATGTCATTATGCCATTATTTGCAATCGGAATGCAAAATACGTTGGTAAAATTTTATTCTCAATATCAAACCGAAGAGGAAAAATCTCGTTTTTTATCCTTTACTGTTTTATTCCCTTTATTATTAATAATTCCAATGTTGTTAATTGGACTTTTCTTTTATGATGAGATTTTATTCTTTTTATCCAAAAAGAATCCAATTGTCAAAAATTATATTTGGTTGATACCATTTATAGGATTATGTATGGCGTATTTCGAAATTTTTTATGCTTGGTTGCGAGTACACATGCATTCCGTTTTTGGTAATTTTATTAAAGAAGTTGGTTTGCGGTTGTTTTCGCTATTCTTATTAATTGGAGTTTATTACAATTGGCTTTCTGTGGAAGGATTTGTATATGCAACAGCAGGATTGTATTTTTTAGCATTTTTGGTCACTATGTTCTATGCATTTAGCATCCAGAAACCGAGTTTTCAGTTTACGATACCTGCAAATACAAAAGAAATATTAACCTATACTTTTTATATTATTTTATCAGGAAGTGTTGCCAATTTACTTTTGGATGGAGATAAAATGATTCTTAATCAGTACATGCATATCGAAAATATTGCCTTTTATTCTGTTGCGACTTACATTGCGTTAGTAATATCGGTTCCAAGCCGCGCTATGCATCAAATAGTTTATCCTATAACTGCACGATTAATGCACGAAAATAAGCAGGAAGAGCTAAATGATCTGTACAAAAAAACCTCTATCAATTTGCAAGTGGTAGGCGGTTTAGTAATGTTGGGTATTTTTGTTAATATCAATCAATTGTATGAAATGGTGCCCAAAGAATATAGTGGTGGTATTATGGTGGTTTTTATGATTGGAATCTCTAAGTATTTTGATTTAATTTTAGGTAATAATAATGCAATCATTTTCAATACAAAGTATTATCGAACGGTTTTGTTTTTGGGAGTGGGCTTAGTAGTGTTAACCGTCGGATTGAACATGATCTTTATCCCAATATATGGTATTATGGGCTCTGCTTTTGCAACTTTATTATCGATTACATTATATAGTCTTGCTAAATTACTTTTCGTTGTTAAGCGGTTGCATTTGTATCCTTTTACAAATCAAACTTTATATTCCATCGTAATTACTTTTATATTATTTCTACTGTTTTATTTCTGGGAGTTCCCGTTTCATCCTATTATTGCTATTGGAATGAAATCTATATTAGTGACCGTTTTATATGTGTATATTAATTATAGATTTGCTATCTCTATAGAAATAAACCAAGTATTAGATTCTATTTTGAAGAGATTAAAAATAAAATAATTAAAATAAAATTACTGGCAGCATAAAAATGGGTGTCTGTTTTTCTTAAAAGTGAAAAACAGACACCCATTTTTCATCTTTTTTATTTTAAAAAGTGTGAATTATACAAATCTTTAGAACTATTATGTAATATTTAAGAATGATTTTAAAAATATATTTGTAACCTAATTTAGTATCAGGATATTAGATTATTTAGACATAATTGAAAAATCACTAAAAGTGGGTATTGTATAAATTATATGTAACCCTTAATTTTGTAATTAATTATTTGTCTAAACTAGTTAAAAAGTAAAATTAATTAGCCACAATAAAAATAATAATTATGGTCATTTCACAAATTTCGAACGAAGATAATCTAAAAAAATATTCAAATATTATTGCAAATAAAATTAACAATGGGTTTGTAATTGAAGAAAGGAATGATAAATTACCATTTGCCGTTTTATCAAAAGATGCCAAAGCAGTAGATCATGGTTTCAATTTTCTAATATGCTGCGTTACCTTAGGATTATGGACTATACCGTGGATATATCAGACTTATGTTTCTTCCAGAGAACAAAAGATATTAGTTGCTATCGATGAGGATGGAAATACCTTTGAAGAAAATTGTTATTTTGGATAAGGTTCTTATATTTTTTCTTTAAGATATTTTCCCGTTACGGAGTCCTTTATTTTTACAATTTGTTCAGGAGTTCCTACCGCCAATAAGTTTCCTCCATTTTCCCCACCTTCTGGGCCTAAATCAATAATCCAATCTGCACATTTTATAAGATCAAGGTTGTGTTCAATTACAATTATTGAATGACCTTTTTCTATCAAAGCATCAAATGAAGCTAATAGTTTCTTGATGTCGTGAAAATGCAATCCTGTTGTAGGTTCGTCAAAAACAAAAAGTGCTTTATCCTTTGTCGCTCCTTTCACCAAGAAAGAAGCTAGTTTTATACGCTGGGCTTCTCCACCGGAAAGAGTAGAAGAGGATTGTCCTAATTGCACATATCCCAATCCAACATCTTGAAGTGGTTGCAATTTTTGAATGATTTTATTTTGTTTATGAGCAGTAAAAAAAGCAATAGAATCATCAACAGTCATGGTTAAAATATCATGAATGTTCTTACCTTCAAAAGCAACTTCTAAAACTTCTTTTTTAAATCGTTTACCATTGCAAGTTTCACAAGGCAATTGTACATCAGCCATAAAAACCATTTCTACATTTATAGAACCTTCTCCTTTACAGGTTTCACATCTTCCACCATCAACATTAAAAGAAAAATGTTTGGCTTGATATCCTCTTATTTTTGATAGTTTTTCTTTGGCATATAATTCCCTGATGTCATCATACGCCTTGATATAAGTCACCGGATTAGAACGAGAACTTCTTCCTATAGGATTTTGGTCTACATATTCAATATGCTTAATTTGCGAAAATGAACCTGTCATTTCAGTAAATTGACCTGCTTTTTCCCCCACATTCTCTAGTTTTTTTTGCATCGCCGGAAACAAAATTTTCTTGACAAGCGTACTTTTTCCGCTTCCCGAGACTCCAGTGATTACGGTTAATACATCCAGTGGAAAAGTAACATCTATGTTTTGAAGATTGTTTTCTCTGGCGCCTTTTATCTCGATAAAATTCTTGAAAGGTCTTCGTTTTTTTGGAACAGTAATTTCTAAATCACCATTTAAATATTTTGCAGTAAGTGAAGTCGATTTTAGTATCTCATCAAATGTGCCTTGGGCTACTAAATGACCGCCTAAAGTTCCCGCTTCTGGACCAATATCAATAATCATATCAGCAGCTTTCATGATGTCTTCATCGTGTTCCACCACAATAACGGTATTACCTAAATCACGTAGCGATAGTAATACTTTTATCAGTCGTTCAGTGTCTTTTGGATGTAAACCAATGCTTGGTTCGTCCAGAATATACATCGATCCCACTAAGCTGCTTCCCAGTGAAGTGGCTAAATTAATGCGTTGTGATTCCCCTCCTGATAGTGTTGCTGAATTTCTATTTAAAGTAAGATAATCCAAACCAACTTCAGTTAAAAAGGATAAACGATTATTTATTTCTACCAATAAACGTTTTGCAATTTGTTTCTCGTAAATATCTAAATCGATGCTTTCAAAGAAACGAATTAGGTGTTTAATGGGTAAATCAACTAAATCAGAAACCGTTTTAGAATTAATTTTCACGTAGGAAGCCTCTATTCGCAGGCGTTTTCCCTTACAGGAGTAGCATTTGGTTTTCCCTCTATAGCGAGAAAGCATCACTCGGTTTTGGATTTTATAATTTTTTTCTTCTAGTTCTTTAAAGAAACCATTCAGGCCTTGGAAATACTCATTTCCATTCCAAATCAATTCTTTTTGATCTTCTGATAATTGGTAGAATGGCTTGTGAATAGGAAAATCAAACTTGTATGCTTTATTAACTAATTCATCTCTAAACCAACTCATACTCTCGCCACGCCAAGGAAAAATAGCGTTTTCGAATACTGATAAAATCGTGTTTGGGATTACTAATTCAGCGTCAATTCCTATTATATTTCCGTAACCTTCACAAACTGGGCAGGCACCATAAGGATTATTGAAACTAAATAGATGAACATTTGGTTCCAAGAAGGTAATACCATCTAGTTCAAAATTATTGGAATAAGAATATCTTTTATCCGAATTTAATTCTTTCAAATGACAAATTCCTTTTCCTTCAAAAAAGGCAGTCTGTACCGCATCTGCAAGACGATTGTAGAACTCTTCCTCTCCCGAAGTTTCGGGATTGACTACAATTCGGTCAATAATTAAAAAGATTTCTTTTTTGCCTAATAAGTCCGGTAAATCGTCTAGACGAACCATTTCATTATTAACTAAGATTCGGGCAAACCCCTGCTGCAAAAGTACTTTTAGTTTGTCTTCCAGTTTTCTTCCTTCTTCTAAGTGAATAGGAGCTAGGAGTAGCCATTTGCTATCTATTGCGAAGCTCTTTACTTCTGTGACAACATCAGTAACCGTATTTTTTTTGACTTCCCTCCCAGAAACTGGTGAATAGGTCCGACCAATTCTGGCAAACAACAATTTTATGTAATCGTAAATTTCAGTCGAAGTTCCTACTGTAGAACGGGCATTTGTAGTATTTACTTTTTGTTCGATTGCAATTGCTGGAGCAATTCCTTTGATATATTCAACTTTTGGTTTGTCTAATCTTCCAAGGAATTGTCGTGCATAGGAAGATAAACTTTCAACATAACGGCGTTGCCCTTCTGCATATAAAGTATCAAATGCTAAACTTGATTTTCCAGAACCCGAAAGCCCGGTTATAACCACTAATTTATTTCTGGGAATCGCAACATCTACATTCTTTAAGTTATGTACTTGTGCGCCTTTTATGATGATATTTTTCTTTGGATCTAGGGTAGAAAGGTCAACTTGCATAAAATCAATAATTTTCACAAAAGTAATCAATTTTCAACTGAGAAAAGGGATTGAAGGAATCACAAATTTTATCTAATAAAAGCATTTTAATACTATTGTTTATTGGACATTTTTGTTTGGCACAACAAACAAAAAGAAAACTAGTTTGGGAGGAGAATTTCAACGGAAACACTTTAAGCAAAGAAAACTGGAATATTGAGATTGGTGATGGTTGCCCTAATTGTGGTTGGGGAAATAATGAAAGGCAACTATATACGGATGAAAACCATAAATTATCAAAAGGAAAGCTTGTTGTCACAGCTAAGAAAGAAGGAAACAAATATACGTCAACACGAATATCTACAAAAAGTAAGAAAGAGTTTCAGTACGGTCGTTTTGAAGCACGAGCTAAATTACCTGTTGGTCATGGTATTTGGCCAGCTTTCTGGATGTTAGGGTCAAATATTAGTGAAGTTGGGTGGCCTAAATCTGGCGAAATTGATATATTAGAATACATAGGAAGGGAACCTCATATGGTATTTACAACCTTGCATACGCAAGACAGTCATGGAAATAGTATTAATACCAAGAAAACAAAAATCTCGGATATTGAAAAAGGTTTTCATGTTTACGCGTTGGATTGGTCAAAAGACAAAATGGATTTTTTTGTAGATGATGTATTAGTTTATACTTTTAATCCTTCGATTAAAGATGGGAATACTTGGCCATTTGATCAGCCCTTTTATTTTCTTATTAATATGGCTATTGGAGGAAATTTTGGTGGGCCAAAAGTCGATGATACTATTTTTCCGCAAAAGTTTTACATTGACTATGTAAGGGTTTATCAATAAGATTTTTAAGAGTATTTTTTGATGATAAGACTTCGGTTTTATATTATCATTATATTTCTTGTTAAATAGGTTTTTCCGATGTGTTTTTTTACAACTTTTAAATGTAAGGTTTAAGAAAACACATTTTTCAGTTCGTAATAGCGTTTATAACAGCGGTTTAACTTAAAGTAATACTTTAAATTTTAACATATTTATCCTGTAAATGTTAATTTTTCTTAATTTTAGTTGCTTCCTAAAAAAAATATTTGCTAAATTTGAGGCATATAATAACACTAAACAATATTAGCCTATACTATAACACTACTTTTTAGAGAAATTTCTCCAATTTTAATTAACAACTAAAAGGTATAACTATGGCTAATACACAACTTCCCGATGCTTTATTGGTTCAGGATTATGTTTCCGGTAATGAAAATGCCTTGGCTGCATTAATCAAAAGACACGAATCAAAAATTTATGGTTTTATATATTCTAAAATCTCTGACAGAGATATTTCGAATGATATTTTTCAAGATACTTTTATTAAAGTAATTAGAACTTTAAAATCAAATTCTTATAATGAAGAGGGGAAATTCCTACCTTGGGTAATGCGTATTTCACATAATCTTATAGTTGATCATTATCGAAAAACTAAAAAAATGCCAATGTTTAGAGAAACAGATGAATTTTCTATTTTTTCAATAATGTCTGATGATTCACTTTCGATAGAAAATAAAATAATTTCAGAACAAGTCGAGATGGATATAAAGCGATTGATTGAAGAATTGCCAGTGGATCAAAAAGAAGTTTTGGTAATGAGGATGTATCAGGATATGAGTTTTAAAGAAATTTCCGAGATAACTGGCGTAAGTATAAATACGGCTTTAGGGAGAATGCGTTATGCATTAATGAATATGAGAAAAGTTATTGATAAGCATCAAATTGTTTTGACTAATTAACAATAAATAGAAACTTGCGCCGTTGTAATATAAAAACAAATTTATTACAATATGGCAAAAATTTACTCTAAAAAATCATTAGTTACTAAGACGATGAAACCTAGTAAAGAAAATATTTCTTTTTTATTGAGTTATTCAAAAGCGTTAAGCATAATAAAAATTAAAGATAAAAGTTTCGAAATCATAGCTAATTAAAACAGCCCGCAAATACTGTCAGATGTTATTTATCGAAAACATTCAAACCTCATTTTGAGGATTTGAGTTATTAAATTCCACTAATTTAATTAAAAAATTAGTGGAATTTTCTATTTTGATGACCTCTGTTTTTTAAAATAGTCCTCTAAACTGGTTTTTCTTCCAATTGTTTTGGTGATAATGTCCTTTTCTAAATCCCAACCGCGAGCTGGCGAATATTCCCTTCCGTACCATATAATTTGCAGATGTAAATCGTTCCATATTTCCTCCGGAAAAATACGTTTAGCATCTTTTTCTGTTTGGACCACATTTTTTCCATTCGTCAAATTCCATCGATACATTAAGCGATGAATGTGTGTGTCAACCGGAAAAGCAGGAACTCCAAAAGCCTGAGACATGACCACGCTTGCGGTTTTATGCCCCACAGCAGGTAATTCTTCCAGATATTCAAAACTTTGTGGTACTTTGCCGCCGTGTTTGTCTATTAAAATATGGGACAAGCCATGAATTCCTTTTGATTTCATTGGCGATAAGCCACAAGGTCGTATGATTTCCTTTATTTCTTCTACCGTCATTTTTATCATATCATGCGGATTATCGGCTTTGGCAAAAAGTAAAGGTGTAATTTGGTTGACCCGAACATCCGTACATTGTGCCGAAAGCAAAACTGCAATCAGTAATGTATAAGGATCTTTATGATTAAGGGGGATAGGAATCGTTGGGTATAATTCATTTAACGTATTTATAACAAACGTTACGCGCTCTTGTTTATTCATTATTCATTAAATTTGATCTGTAAAGAAAACCAATTTCAGTCTCATTTGCAAAATTCAAAATTGTTCTATTCAAATAAATCAAAAAAAATGACAACATTAAAAAAAGGAGATAAAGCTCCCGACTTTTCTGGTCTGGACCAAGACGGAAAATTACATCAATTAGCAGATTATAAAGGAAAAAAATTAGTGGTTTTCTTTTATCCAAAGGCAAATACGCCAGGATGTACCGCGGAGGCTTGTGATCTTAGGGATAATTTTGAGCGTTTCAAAGCCAATAATTATGAACTTCTGGGTGTAAGTGCTGATGCACAAAAGGCTCAGGCTAAGTTCAAAGAAAAATATAACTTTCCGTTTCCATTATTGGCTGACGAAGATAAAACTGTAATTCAGGCTTTTGGCGTGTGGGGTCCCAAAAAATTCATGGGAAAAGAATATGACGGAATTCACAGAACCACTTTTGTAATAGATGAAAACGGAATTATTGATGAGGTAATTTCTGATGTGAAAACTAAAGCACATGCTGCTCAAATACTCAAGTAAGTTTTCATGTTTCAGAAAAAAAGCCAAGAACGATATATTTTATCTTTCTTGGCTTTCTATTACATGAATTTAATTTTCTTCTTTGTCTCTTTAGTCTATCTGATCACGGCGACTGAACACTGAATGCTATACATTAATTGCTGATTTTTAAAAGCTTATTTGGGTCATACCCAAAAAGTTGATGCTCCTTAATGATTTCTGCAATTCCTGAAGGAAGCATAGTTTCCCAACCTGGTTTTCCATGGTTTATCATGTTTAGCACTTCTCGAGAGAATACTTCCAGGATGTCTGGATCATAATCAACAATATCAACAACTTTTCCGTTGAACTTGAAGAATTTGTAAAGTTCTTTCATTCTAGGATGCACTTTCAAATTATCTGAGGTAATAATTTCGCCGTTTTCACCAATCATAGGATATAAGAAAACTTTCATGTCACGGTAAAATAATTTTCCAAAAGCTTCCAGAATTCCACCGCTTAGATGACGATAGTATTTTTCATCAAAAATATCAACCAAGTTATTTACACCCATGGCTAATCCCATTCGTGCTTTGGTATAATTGGCAAAATATTCGACTACTTTATAATATTCCTGGAAATTAGAAATCATTACTGTTTGTCCTAATGAGCAGAGTAATTCAGCTCTATCCATAAAATCTCTCTCATCGATTTCACCGTCGGAACGCAAATTTGATAAGGTGATTTCGAAAATTACAAGTGTATTTTCTTCATCAACTTTATTCTCGTTTAGAAACATTTTTAATGATTTCTCATACATGTCCATATTCACTTTCGTAACGGGACGAAAGCTACCTCTAAAAGCGAGAATATTTTTTTTATACAATATGGCAGCAGGAAGGATATTTTTCCCATCTGGATTAAACATCACCGCATCCGTCATCCCATTTTTTACTAGCTGTAAACTCATCAAGCGATTGTCTACTTCTGCAAAACGCGGCCCTGAGAAATTGATGGTATCTATTTCCAGTTGATCCTTGTCTAGATGGTCATATAAATAACGCAACAATCGTTTTGGGTCGTTGTATTTGTAATAGGCTCCGTAAATAAGATTTACACCAAGAATACCGAGGGTCTCCTGTTGCAATCGAACATCGGTTTCCTTAAAGCGAATATGAATTATAATTTCATTATAATCTTCATCTGGTTCAATTTGATATCGAATACCAACCCATCCGTGTCCTTTAAATTGTTTTGCAAAATCGATAGTTGCTACAGTGTTAGCATAGCTGAAAAACATTTTATTTGGATGTTTCTCTCTACTTAATCGTTCTTCAATTAATTGACCTTCGAAGGTTAACATTTTTTTTAGTCGGCTTTCCGTAACATAACGGCCATCTTTCTCTATTCCGTAAACGGCATCACTAAAATCTTTGTCATATGCTGACATTGCTTTTGCGATTGTACCCGATGAACCTCCAGCTCTAAAAAAATGTCTGACAGTTTCTTGTCCGGCACCAATTTCGGCAAAAGTTCCGTAGATGTTTTCATTCAGGTTAATACGAAGTGCCTTGTCTTTTGTAGAAGGAATTTGCTCGATGACTTTGTCACCTTTTAGTTTTATTTCAGTACCCATTTTATTTTAAATATGGCTAATATGTTACAAAGTTAGTTAAAATGGTTTCTAATGAAGGAGAAATAAACCTATTTTTGTAAAAAATTATGATACCGTTGAAGATATATTTTTTAGGCACAGGAACATCACAAGGAATACCTGTTATTGGGAGCAATCATTCGGTATGTAAAAGTACTGATATTAAGGATAAAAGGTTAAGGGTTTCCGTTTGGATCTCTTGGGACGATCATTCTTTCGTAATCGATTGCGGACCTGATTTCAGACAACAAATGCTTTCGTCAAACTGCCACAAAGTAGACGGAATCCTGTTTACTCATGAACATGCAGACCATACTGCGGGTATAGATGACATTCGTCCTTTTAATTTTAAGCAAGGCGAGATACCTATTTATGCGCATCAACGCGTAATTGAAAACTTGAAAAGACGTTTCGATTATATTTTTGAAACCAAAAATAGATACCCGGGAGCACCTTCTGTGAAAACGATTGAAGTAGTCAATAATCATCCATTTTCTATTGGAGACAAAAAGGCAATTCCTGTAAATGTCATGCATGGAGATCTTCAGGTTTTTGGCTATCGAATTGATGATTTTGCTTATTTGACAGATGTGAAAACAGTTGAAGAAAGTGAAATCCAAAAACTAAAAGGTTTAAAAGTTTTGGTTGTAAATGCTTTACGGGAAGAACCACATAATACACATTTCAATTTGCAGGAAGCTTTAGATTTTATTGCTTTGGTTCAACCACAAAAAACGTATATCACTCATATTAGCCATATTCTTGGGTTTCATGAAGATGTGCAAAAAAAACTGCCTAAAAACGTTTTCTTGGCTTACGATAATTTACAAATTACGATTTAATACCACTCAAAATGAAAAGATCATTAATGCTCTACCTTATTATTCTTATTGTTCTTATGAATATTTATACCTACATGTTTCTGAGTAAGGAAGTAGCTTTCGAACAGGATAGATATGCAAAAGTGACTACAAAGTTGAAAGACAGTTTGAATTCTGTTACCAATAAACTGGCTGATGCCAATTATTTTTCTTTGGAAAAAAACGAAAATGCGCAAAATTATTTTGATACCGGAAGCGGTGAAAAAACGATTCAATATGAAAAATTAATTCCAGTTGTAACGGAGAAATTACTGGACTATAATTCAAATCCAAAAGGGAATCCTTATACCGGTCAAGATCAAATTGGGGCCAATAAATTTATTATCAATAAAGTTAGAATTCTAAATCACCGATGGATTATTGCTGATTTTAGTGATGGAGAAATATGGGGAGAAGTTTTATTGAAATACTTTGTCAATGATGATGAAAGTATTGCTTTTGAAGTAAATCAATCGTTGCTGTATCAAAAGTAAATCTAGTATTTCGTTGCAGTTTTCAGTGTTCAAAAATACCGAAAACTGCAATTCAATTCTGAATGCTAATTTTCAAGAAGCCAATTTTTAAAGTCATAAAAATTTTGTGGTGCTACACCATGACCTACTGGATATTCTTTGTAGGTAGAATTTATACCTAGTTTTTCCAAAAAGGGTTTTGTTTTTCGTGCCCATTCGACTGGAATAACCTGATCAACCGTTCCATGTGAATGAAATATTTTTAGTTTCGAAAGATCATTTATCAAGTAATTTTCTTCTAAAATTGGTTCACTTACATAACCGCTTAACGCAACAACTCTTTGTACTTTATCAGGATGCGATAAGGCTATTGCATAACTTAAAATGGAACCTTGGCTGAAGCCAACCAAGGTAACGTTTTTAGAGTCTATGGGATAAGTTTGAATTAATTCATCAATAAATTGAGCTATTAAATCTCTTGAAATTTTTGCCTGTTCATGATCTGAAAATTTATTTTCATCAGCATCAAAATTGATGGCGTACCAAGCATACGCACCATATTGCATGTTGTACGGAGCTCTCGCTGAAACGATATAATATTCATCTGGAAGTTCAGTTGCAAATGAAAATAAATCTTCCTCATTGCTGCCGTAACCGTGAAGTAAAAGCAAAAGAGGATTTTTGTCTAATTTTATTTTTGGTTCTCGTATTTTATATTCTAAAGATAATTTCATTTTATTATGATATGTTTGAAAACCATTTTTGAAAATAAGCCCCTAATAATGGCATTGGTTTTGTCTCTCCTTTTATAGCACTAAAAATTCCGTATGACCATAAAACAGAAACGAAAATCCACATTGGTGCAGAAATTAATAAACTGTCAAAATTGCTGATAATCAATCCTAATGAGATAAATGTTAGTGTAATTCCTAATCCTTGACGAATATGAAAAGAAGCAAAAGTATTTTTGTCTTCTGAGTTCATTGACATTGCTATGAAAACACCAATGCCTAAAATATAACTTGTTATGGCTGCGGTTTTTCCTGCCTCGATCGTGTTGTTCATTTTTTTATGCTAAAATTATTTTTCTTTGATTCACAATTCCGTAAACTTTTCCTTTGATTTCCATTCCAAAAAAAGCAGAATTTTTTGATTTTGATAAGATGTTCGATTTGGTAAAAATACTTTTCGGTTCCGGATTGAATAAAGTTAGATTCGCTTGTAAACCTTCGTCGATGGAGTTACTTTCTATACTGAAAACAGCTTTTCCTGCAGTCAATTTTTCGATTATAGTTTCTAATGGGAGAACCGTCATTAAAGCGCCAAAAGCACTTTCTAATCCTATTGTTCCATTTTTTGCGGTATCAAATTCCATTTTTTTATGCTCAATATCTATCGGGTTATGGTCTGATGTGATCATGTCAATGGTTTCGTTTTTTATTCCTTCTAGTAATGCATTTCTATCCGTTTCTGTTCGTAATGGTGGCGAAACTTTGTATCTGGTATCAAATCCTTTTAATGTTGAATCGGTTAAAACCAAATGATGCACAGCTACACTACAAGTTACATTCAATCCTTTGGCTTTAGCTTCTTTGATTAATTGCACTGATTTTGCAGTTGAAATGGTTGGGATATGTAATTTTCCTCCGGTATATTCTAGTAAGAACAGATTTCTTGCTATTTGTAATTCTTCGGCAAGATTAGGAATTCCTTTTAGTCCTAATTGAGTAGAAACAATACCTTCGTTAGCGACTCCACTTCCTTTTATTTTCTCGTCTTGAGCAAATGCGATCACCAATCCATCAAAATCCTGCACATATTGCAACGCTATTTTAAGCAAATTGGCATTGTCCAAGCTTTTCGTATAATCGCCAAAAGCAACAGCACCCGCTTTTTTCATGTCGTATAATTCCGCCATGTCTTTCCCTTCGCTTCCTTTGGTCAAAGCACCAATTGGGAAAAGTTGAGTGGCGAATCCATACGCTTTGTTCAATACAAAATTGACTTGTGACTGGTTGTCAATAATAGGGGAAGAGTTGGGTTGCAATGCAATTGCAGTAAAACCACTTTTTGAAGCGGTATTAAGCCCGTTTTCAATAGTTTCTCTGTCTTCGTAACCAGGTTCTCCAAAGGAAACGCTGCTGTCAAACCAGCCTTGCGAGACATGTAAATTATATAGTTTTATCTCTTCAGCATTTTCTGAATTTGGAAGAGATTTTCCAATTTTTTTTATAAAACCATCAACAATTAAAATATCTAAAGTCTGGTTATGAAAAGGACTTTTTGAATCAATAATTTTTACTTCTCTGATGATTATTTTCATAAGTATTTTTTAATTATTTGAACTTCGTTTCTATTTTACGAATCTTATAATTGCCATTTCCGCTAGTAGAAATAACAGCGCAAAGATAACAAACCATTTCCAAATTTGATTATCAGTTTTGTTAGTTTGTAAAGTATCAAAAAAGGTTGATGTAGAATCGATTATTTTGTAATCGGAAAGAAGGTTTTCATTGGCTTGACCCAAATCACTTTCTGTTCTATTGAAATTGAAACTGATGTTTTCCAGCCACTCTTTTTTGTTATATATTTCAAAGTTTCCAGCCTGCTCCGGATAGTCATTGAAATTTATTTTAATCTTATTATTGAGGATTTGTTGAACCGGTATAAATTGTTCTTCGATACCTTTGACGGTCAAAATATCGTCTTTGTTTAATGAAGCGTTAGTTAGATGTGGATTGTTATTTCCTATTATCAAAGCATTTATACTGTTGTTTTGATTGTTTAATGCCATCTTGTAAAAAGTAGGAACAATTAATGGAGATTGCTGGAAATTTGAATTTGTAGTATTAATTGGAGCCGAGAAAATATAAACGCATGAAATAGGATTCTGTAATGCTGTCAAGAAAATACTGAGGTCTTCATAAGACAATGCAGCAGGGCTTGAGCTGGATAATACAAATGATTTTTTTGTTTTTGGATATTGAAAATTGTTTACCTTATTCTCAAAAACGGAGTTGAATAACGGATGACTGAAATTAATGTTAGTGATTAATTTTTCTGTGTTTTCTAAAGAATTGAATTTTACGTTGCCAAAATTCATCAAAAATTCATTGATATTTGCACTTGTGGATGAAGTCGATGGAATCACAATAATATTACCTCCTTTTTCTACAAATGACTTTAATGTGGTTTGCAATGCTTGCGGGATTTCATCCAATTCATTTAAAACAATGACATCTTGATCTTGCAGTTTATTGTAATCCAATGAGCCAACAGTGAAGTTGTTATAGACGAATTCGTTATTGGTATATATTCTGGATAAAAAAGTACTTTTTTCAGCTTCTCCAATACTGATGACGTTAATTTTTTTGGTTTTGGAAATGCTAAAATAATACGTGTTGTCATACGCTAAACCATTGTCAACTATTGAAACATAACCGTGAAAAGTTTGTTTGGGTATTGTGAAAAAGATACTTTTTTTCTTCGTTTCAAAGTTTACTGTGGTCTTCGCAATGAGTTTGTTTTGATTGTATAATGCAATTGGAATAGCATTAATATCTTCACCGTAAGCCTTTAATTCAATGCTAATTTCGTAAAAATCATCCGATGCTCCCTTGATGAAAACACTATCTATGGAAACGTTGTTTTTTTGCTCTGCTTTTGGAATAATAAATTTTAGGGAATTAGTAGCATCACTATTTTTAAGTTGTTTTTGGCTTAATCCAATGGCGTCTGTGATTATCACAACATCTTTTTTGAAAGCTGATTTACGAGCTTTTAACTTCGCCATTATATTATCTAATTGAAATGGTATGGCGCTGTATTTAAGTTTCTGTAAGTTATTGCGAATCGATTTTATATCTGTGTTCCAATAATTTTCAGAATTGGTAAGTAAAGAAAAATGCAGATTTTCAGGAGTTTCTTCCAGTAGTTCCTGGATGGCACGTTTTAGCAATTCTCCCTTTTTTCCTTTGGCTTGCATGCTAAAGGAATTGTCCAGAATAATATACATTTCATTGGTGGCATTTTCCTTTTCTTTTGCCTTAAAAGTGGGTTGTGCAAAAGCTATGATGACACAAGAGAGAAGTAATAAACGAGTGCTGAGAAGTAACCATTTTTTTATTTTGGAACTTTTTCTGGTTTGTATGGACAGTTCTTTTAAGAAACGAACATTGGTGAAATATTCTTTTTTGAAACGACGTAATTGAAATAAATGAACCAAAATTGGTACAATCAATAGCAATAGAAAGTATAAAATTTCAGGATTTTTAAAATACATTCTGATGTTGAGTTTATCAAAGATAGTATTTTGTATTCAATTTTCGGATTTTGGATTTCAGATTTTGATGAAATTTAGATTATATTAGCGATATAGATTTGACAATTATTAAACAGGTTATTCTGATTTGAGTAGATAAGGATAATTTTGAGGACCAGCGGAGGAGCAGAAATAAAATGAATATTGAATAATTATGACCAAAGAAACCGCATTACAACTATTTGAACAAAAACAAGTTCGTTCTTTATGGAATGAAGAGGAAGAAAAGTGGTATTTTTCTATTGTAGATGTTGTGGCAGTATTGACAGATTCCATAAATCCAACTGATTATTTAAAGAAAATTAGAAAAAGAGATGCCGAGTTAGGAAGCTACATAGGGACAAATTGTCCCCAGATAGCAATGTTGACCAATGGCAAAAAACGGAAAACATTAGCTGGAAGCACTAAAGATATTTTTAGAATCATCCAATCGATACCTTCGCCAAAAGCAGAACCTTTCAAGCTTTGGTTAGCTCAAGTAGGAAGCGAACGATTAGACGAAATGCAGGATCCAGAAATAGGAATTGACAGAGCTTTGCAACATTATTTGCAATTAGGCTATTCTGAAAGTTGGATTAATCAACGTTTAAAAAGTATTGAAATTCGCAAAGAACTTACCGATGAATGGAAAAGTAAAGGATTAAAAGAAGGAATCCAATTTGCTATATTGACTGATATTATCACCAAAGCTTGGTCTGAAAAAACAACCAAGGAATATAAGGTTTTGAAAGGGTTGAAAAAAGAAAACCTTAGGGACAATATGAGTAATACCGAATTAATATTGAATATGTTAGCCGAAGCTTCAACCAAAGATATTTCACAGGCGGTAAATCCAAATAATTTTAAGGAAAGCCAAAAAGTTGCGCAACAAGGCGGAAATGTTGCCAAAGTTGCCTTGAAAGAATTAGAAGCTAAAACAGGCAGAAAAGTGGTTACTAGTATTTCTGCAAAAACACTTTTGGAAAATAATAAAAAGGAAGAATAATTACTTTTGTCGAAATTAACTCTAGAAACAATTTATGAAAAAAATATATACAATTCTTCTTTCTATTTTCGCTTTAGCAACAATTCAAGGCCAAAAAAGCAAAAACAATTTGATTATTGGAACCTATACAAATAGCTGCGAAAGCAAAGGAATGTATGTTTATGATTTTGATTCGAATACTGGAGATTTTAAGTTAAAAAATGCTACGGATAAGGTTATAAACCCGAGCTATTTAACCGTTTCAAAGGATAATAATTTCGTTTATTCCGTAAATGAGAATGGTACCAAAAGTACGGTGAGCTCTTTTGGTTATAATCCGTCCAGCGGAAAATTGAACTTGATCAATAAGCAAAGTTCAAAAGGAGCTGATCCTTGTTATATTATCAATGACGAAAAAAATGTAATTGTCGCTAATTATTCGGGTGGGAATATTGCTGTTTTTGGAAAAAATCCCAACGGAAGTATTACAGAAGCGAAACAGTTAATACAACATTATGGAAAAGGAACAAACGCCAAAAGGCAAGAAGGACCTCATGTACACATGGTTCATTTTTCTCCAGATAAAAAGTTTGTTTTGTCCAATGATTTAGGGAATGACAAAGTGTATTCGTATCAATACAATCCGAATTCTTTTAATGAGATATTGAAAATTAAAGATAGTATTTCAGTAAAATCGGGTAGTGGACCAAGACATTTGACCTTCAGTAAAGACGGAAGATTTGTTTACTTATTGCAGGAACTAGACGGGGCGTTAACTGTTTTTAGCTACTCCAACGGGATATTGAAAAAAATTGATGAAACCACCATTTTAGCAAAAGATTTTAAAGGAACTTTTAGTTCAGCAGATATTCATATTTCGCCTGACGGAAAATTTTTATATGCCACAAATAGAGGAGAAGCAAATAGCATTTCAATCTATAAAATTCTAAAAAACGGAAAATTACTATCGAAAGGGCAAGTAAGTACTTTAGGAAAAGGACCTAGAAATTTCACGATTGATCCTTCTGGAAAATTTCTTTTGGTGGCACATCAATATACGAATGATGTGATGATTTTTAAAAGAAACAGTACCACTGGAGCGCTAACAGATACGGGAAAAAGAATTAATTTATGTTCTCCGGTTTGTTTGGTTTTTACAAAGAATTAAATATATATGACTCAATAAAAAAGGCTAAAAATGATTGTCATTTTTAGCCTTTTTTAGTATTATTTATTTTTATCTTTTCTTTTTTTGTCTCTGGTTTTTAGCATGTTTCTATTTACCGATCCATGTGTTTTCTTCTTGGTGACACCAGGACCGCCTAAATTGACTTTCTTATTCTTTTTACTTTTCTCTTGAAAAGCGCCGTCTCCGTCAAGTTTCTGTTTTTTCATCATAAACTTAATCGGCTGTCTGTCTTTTTCAGGTTCGATTAATTTAGATGAAACTTCAACTGTTTCTGGGAAAGGTTCGATTGCTAATTCCATGTTCATCAACACTTCAATCTCGACTTTAGATTCTTCCTCACGAGGCGTGATAAGACTGATTGCAGTTCCTTTAGCATCGGCACGACCGGTTCTACCAATTCTGTGCATGTACAATTCCGGCATTTCCGGCATTTCAAAATTGACAACATGGGTGATGTTTGAAATATCCAAACCTCTTGCCATAATATCTGTGGTGATCAAACCACGTAAATTCCCTTCTTGGAACGAAGCCATTGTGCTCAAACGATAATTTTGAGATTTGTTCGAGTGAATAACTCCAAATTCTCCTTCAAAATCTTCTTCGATTCGTTCATGAACCATATCAGAAATCTTCTTATTATTCACAAACACCAAAACACGACTCATGTCTTCGTTATTTTGTAATAAATGTTTTAAAAGGTTTATTTTAGTATTAAAGTTGGGAACTTGATAGCTGATTTGTTTGATGTTTTCCAATGGAGTTCCTGATGCAGATAAGGTAACTTCTTCCGGATAATCAAAATAATCATTTAAGATAGCATCTACTTCATCTGTCATCGTTGCCGAAAACAGGATGTTTTGACGTTTTTTTGGCATCATGGCCAAAATTGATGTCAATTGGGTACGGAAACCTAAATTAAGCATCTCATCAAACTCATCGATCACCAATTTTTGCATTTCTTCAAAACGAATCACATTATCTAGCGTTAAATCCATGATTCTTCCCGGAGTTCCTACTAGTATGTCGCAACCTTGATAAACGGTTGTTTTTTGAGTATTAATGTTGACACCTCCAAAAATACCAACGGTACGAACCGACATATATTTTGTCAATTTTTCTACCTCTTCCACTACCTGTACTACAAGTTCACGCGTTGGAACCAGAATTACTATTTTAGGAGTATGTCCCGGAGTAAATTTATATAATTTCAATAAAGGCAATAAGTATGCAAATGTTTTACCGGTACCGGTTTGAGCAATACCCATCATATCTCTTCCTGACATTATCACAGAAAAAGTTTTTTCCTGAATAGGAGTAGGTGTCGTAAATCCTAAATCGTCTATTGCTTTTTGTACGGATTTAGGAAGATTGAATTGTTCGAAAGTGGTCATAAAACGTAAATTTTGTGCAAAGGTACGTTATTTTTAAGGATACTCCTATTTAGGATATTAATGGCTTCATTTTGAGTCAATAGATGGATAAAAAATTAATTAAATTAGATTCAAAAGGAATGAGCCCGATACAGGATCGAGCTCATTATTGTCATCTTTTTTCAGGATAAGACACAGTCTAAAAAACCTTGCATAATTTTTTATACAAAATGTTTTTCCTTTTTTTCGCTAAATGAATAAAATCTTACTTCTTGATGATTTTAGCGCTGGAGGTTTTTCCGTCTTTGATGCCTACTAGATAATAGATACCAGTGGTAAGATCACTTAAATTTATGTTTGCCGTTCTATCGAAATTAGGATATGACTTCATTTTCTTTCCGGTGGCATCAAAAATCATCAACTCATCAAAGTCTGTAGGTGATTCCACAATTAAAATGTCAGCTACAGGATTTGGATATATATTTATGTGCGTTTGAACAGAGTTGATATTTAGGTTAGGTTTTTTAACATTTAATACAACCGTAGTAGGTGTAGATAAACTATAACCGTCATAAATAGCATATTGAAAAGTATCTGTGCCAACGAAATTAAGAATGGGAGAATATTCAAAAGAACCATCAGTTTGTAATGTCAAAATTCCGCTTTTAGGATTTTTAAAAATAACCGTCATTTTTTCTGTTCCATCCAAATCAAAGTCGTTTTTGAGCAAACCGTAAGGAGCATTAATATAGGCAGGATAACTACCATCATTAAAAGTGTACTCATCATTTACGCTGATGGCACTAGTGTTGAATTTCTGTAAATTGTCCTGCATCACATAAAAAGAAACTTTTCTTTTCTCCGGAATATTTTTCAAATCACTCGCATTCCAATCATTCCAAACAAATCTATCGTCGTGCTGAAACCAATTTTGCTTGTAATAGGCATTTATTTTGATACCATCAGTAATAGCTTCTTCTTTCGCCGGGGTTTCTTTGATGTCGTTTAATACGGTTTTAGTGTTTGGAGCTACAAAATTAATGTAGTTCCAAGGCAAACGAATATGGATTGATTTATCGGCAATAGTCACCCCATCTTTAGATGAAGACGGTTGAAAATCATAATTCACCTGTAATTTTCCAATGTATTGGATATCAGCATTAGAATTAGTACCGTTGTTTTTAACTCTAACGATATTCCAAGGTTTGCCATCGGTGGCTGTCGAATGATACAATTGGTTGGCCGTAGAAACATGATGCCAGTTACCATAAGTATCATAAGCTTCGGTAACATATAATTCTGCAGAATGATTGGTTATTTTTAAGGCAAATTCACTTCTGTTGGGGATGCTGGCTCCATTAGGAAGCAAAGATTCTCCAAGAGTTGTATCATAAGTGTCTAACGCTACCCAAAGTTCATCGATGGTTTTAAAAGATTCTTTTAGATCCAGTTTAATCTCCAAAAATTTGAGGTTAGCATCTGCGCTTATTTTTGTTACGGCATCTGCGCTGTTATCTTTCAAGGTTTTAAATTGAGAGGCTTTTTCGAAGCTCAACAAACCAAAATTTTGTTCAGCAGAATTAAGGTTTTGCCACAGCACTCTGCTTTCAGGAGTATAATCCAAAGCATCTGCTACCCAAGTTCTTTTAAACCATTCGTCGATAAGTGAAAATTGGATACCACCACCACATCGAGTATCGGAAATCGATTGTAAAATTCTCATATCTATATGACCCTGATCGTATTCGTCAAATCCCCCGTGATTCATGCCCGATGAAGTGTAATGTGCCGTTGTCCAACTGCTGGGAACGCCATATTCAGCAATGATTAGAGGGAATTTGGTATAATGCGATTTAAGTTCTTGTAAATAGGCTTTATAACTGTTTGGACCAAAATTATCAGAAGTGTTTTGATAAGAAGCCTGATCCCCAATAAAATCGGGGTAATACGGATAGGCATGATAGCTCAAGAAAATCCCCGCCGGAGCGTTTACGATTTCAATTTTAGACAAATCAATTTGCTGGCTGTCTTCCGGGTCGTTTACTACACTCGTATGTGTCAATGGGTCTAATGTCGGCCAGCTTGAAAAACTAATAGGTCTTTGTGTATCAAAAGTAGTTTGTTCAAAATCAATCGCGAAATCCATCATTCTTGTTTCCCACTGTTCAGCAGGTGAAGCATTCGCTATTTTAAGATGTTTACCTGTAAATTGGGTGTCACTTGGGTTCGAAAGGTTAGTTGTTGAAACTTCTTCCGGGAAAACTTCTCTTCCAATGATATAAGCCAGACACCATTTTGACACGTCAGTTGTATAATTACCGGAAGCTTTTCCGAATCGTTCCGGAATTGTGTTGTTTCCATGCAAACATTTTATGTTGTCCTGAATTTCTAATTGGAAAGTATTAGTTAGAAAATTTAAGTTGTTATTATAATTTTGGGCTTCTTCGTCAAGCCAAACTCCCTGCATAAAAAGTAAAGGGTTGTCAGGATGTAGGTTGTTATAATCACGCAAGGCTTTATAAAAACGTGGATAATGCAATGTGTAAATTCTGAACGAATTGAAACCCGCCTCTTTCATTTCTCCAAACCAATGAAAATATTGCTCATAAGTGGGGGCCAATTCTCCAGGGAATGTCCCGGGAATTCCAACTCCTAAATTAGTTCCCTTTATGAAAAAAGGAACATAAGCTTCCCCGTTCCAAATGGTTAAAAAATCCTTATTTGTGGCATAAGGATATTTATTGCCCGTCTGTCCAAACGAAGTTGTACAGAATAGGATAAGGTTTAACAATAGTACTTTTGTGTAATTTGTTTTCATAATTATTTTTTTTTTGTGTGTAACTCATTTATAACCTCATAAATTCCTTCCTGATTTTTCTCAGGCTAAATCATGTTTTTTTTAAATTCTACTTCTTGGTTTCCAGTTCGAATTTCGAAATGGAAGCAAATTTATCTGAAACGCACATCCCAAGTAAAGGCCACAAAATAAACCCAATAATAATCACCGGGACTGAATAGTTCTTCTTGATGCGTGATTCCGAATTGAGTGTTGTAAATATTTCGCTGATTGCGAGAAGTAAAATTGTAACCTAAATTAATTTTTTGCGATTTCAATCCTATTTTGACGTTATCCACAGCCGTGTAATTGAATTGGTTTAGCTCGGGCGAATATCCCATACCTGCTGAAACACTGAAATAATTATCGGCATCCGATCGGTATTTTCTATAAGTCAAAGCACCGGAAAAACTGGTTCCCACATCTCCCGGAGTGAGATACGGACGAAACGACCAGTAACTGTTGCCCGTGTACCAACTTACAGAAGCAGTGTAGAAATTAGTTGTGGTGGCATAATTCAGCGTTCGAAAACCAAGGGAAGCTTCGAGACCGTGAGATAAAGCTTTGAAAAGTTCAGCACCGTATTTTGTTTTAGGGAAAAGAGGAGAATTTGAATATCCGGCATTAATGTAACCATAGAGTCCATTAATAATTTTAGGATACATATCTATTTCAAGCTGTTCACCGTTAGTATTTAATCTCCTGTTGAAATTCAGTTTAGCAGTTAAAGATCCCAGTTTAGTTTGGCGTCCATATTTCAGACTGTAATATTGCATCGGGTCGAAAACAGCAGAATAAAAATCGGCTGACAAAATTAGACCTATAGTATTAAGACTTACCTTTTTTCGTAAACTATATTTAAGTTCTTCTGCTTTTTTGTTCTCTGGATTTTCCTTAAGTATTAAATTGACGGTATCCAAAGCATCCACAGTCTTTTCGGTCTGTTCCTGGGCCTTGGCTTTCAAGAGCAATATGTCGGGGTCTTTGGGAAACTGTTCCAAGGCTCTGTCAGACATTTCCAAAGCGATAAAAGGAGCATTTGCCCATAATTCATTTTGAATTATTCCCTGCCAGGCAGGTTTGTTTTTTGGATCTTTTTCTAAAACAACTTCAAATTCCTTTTTTGCTTTTTTATAATCTGCATCCCAGCCATAAGTGGTCGCCAAGTATGTACGAACATCATGATAATCTGGATATTTTGTCAAAATAAAAAGTAAAGTGTCCTGTGCTTGTTTTCGTTGATTGCTGGATGCTAAATCACGTGCAGTCTTGAAGGCGCTGTCTGGATCTCCACTGAATTTTTTTTCTTGCCCAAACATTTGAAAGGCATATAAAAAAATAAGGATAACAATTAGTTTAGCAATTATTTTAGAAATCATTTTTTTAATCTCCATTTTTTAGAATTATATTTTAAATATTTAAGCTTTAGCCATTCCTTTTCTAGTCATAGCTCCCCATTTCTTTTTTTTGTTGAAATAGTAATCTTTATTTCCAACAATAGCTGCATACAATATAAAAGGATGTATCACAAAAGGTTCTAAGAAAGCAATCATTATCATTTTGAAACCGGTACCTTTTTTCTTATATTGATGATAAGTAAGCTCTTCCGAAATGATAGCTGCAATAGAAAATAGTACCGTAAATAAATACGCTAAAAGAATAAACGCAATGGTATAATCCCATCTTACTTGATTGTAAAAAATAAGATAGGAGAAATATATTACACCTAAAACTTCTACAATAGGTGCCATTCTTTCAAACAAAAACCAATAAGGATAACTTAGCGTCCCCATAGAACTGTATTTTCGATTGAATCCAATTTTTCTATGTTTCCGAAGTGTTTCAATAGTTCCTCGCGTCCATCTATTTCTTTGAGAAATAAATATTTTGTAATTGTCAGGAGCTTCTGTCCAGCAAAGTGGATCTGGAATATAAGCGACTTTATATTTGAGTTTCTTTTCCTCCATATACCGTCTCATGCGAACAATGATTTCCATGTCCTCTCCAACGGTATTTGTGTCATATCCTCCCACTTCAATGGCTATTTTTTTATCAAATAAGCCAAAGGCACCGGATATAACTAGTAATCCATTTAACCTGCTCCATGCCATTCTACCAAGTAAAAAAGCCCTTAAGTATTCTAGAATTTGCCCTTTTTCCAGCATTTTTTCGGGAAGGTTAACATCAAGTAATTTACCTTGTTTAATGACACAGGAATTGGCAATTCGAATCACACCGCCTGCGGCAATAACATCTCTGTCAGTTGTTTCTAAAAATGGTTTAACTAATTTTAGCAGCGCATCTTCTATTAATAAACAATCTACATCAATACAAGCAACATATTTGTTAGTGCTTATATTAAGACCCATATTCAAGGCATCTGCTTTTCCTCCGTTTTCTTTATCAACAACAATTAATTTTTCGAATGCAGGGTTTGTTGACTTGTAAATCCCATTTCTTAATGGCTGTGTTGGAATTTGTTCATTAATAAGAAAATCTACGGGAATTAAACTATAGGCTAAAATCAGTTTTTCCAGACTGTCATCTTTACTTCCGTCATTTACAATAATTACATCATAATTTGCGTAATGTGAAGAAAGCAATGATCTTACGTTTTCAATAATATTTAAACTTTCATTGTAGGCAGGAGCAATAATTGAAATAGATGGAGATATATTAGAGGATAGTATCTTATTGTAGTTAACAAATTTATTTTTTTTCATATACTCAATAGTTTCAAATACAGATATAATACCTAATATAATATAGGAACTTATAATCATAAAACTGTACAGAAAAAATAAAAAATGAATAATAAACGCCATGTTCTGTATTTAAAAAGGATTTAATTTGATTCTATATATTTTACAATTCTAACAAATTCAGGTTCTACTGTCAAATTCTTGAAGCGATTAAACTCTTCAATATTTAAGTTTCTTAAAATTTTAAGTGCTGAGAATTTGATTTCAAAATTTGTATTGAGAATATGTTCCATTACAAAAGGTTTATCTGTCATTTCATATAGATTTTCCATCATCTCAAAAAAAGCAATTTGTTCTTCTAAAGTAAGTTTTTTAAATTTATTTTTTAAAATTGTTTTTGCATCAATAATATTTAAATAGCTTAAAAGATGAATGACATCAATTCTTATTTTTATATTTTTATGGTCCAAAATTGCTGTTAATTCATCTTTGACGCCATATTGATTGTAGATTTTTGCAAGTTTTAATGCAAAAAAAACAACCGATTCATTAGATGATTTTAACCATAAATTGATGCTTGTAACCCGTTGATTAGTGTGTAATTGAAGTACTTCTAATAATTGAATCTGATCCCATTCAGATATTGGGGTTGTAATGTTATTTAAAAAATCAAGGCCTTCAAAATGAAATAGATTGACTAAGTACAATTGCATAGCACTACGTACTTCTGTTTTGGGATGGTTTATATGGATTTTTACTTGTTCCTGAACTTCTTTTACATGAAAAAGTGTAAGTTCTCTAATTCCGTCTGCTATAATATTCCATTTTCTACTTTTTAATTTAGATAACGAATAATCTAAAAGTCCGGTTTGAATGTATAGTCTATGAAGAGATTCAGCCATTTCTCCGGAGATTTCATAGCTTAATTTTAGTAATGTCGAGATTAAAATATTTCTTCTGAAAGTTTCAAAGATATTTGATTTTAATTGTTCAATAATTGATTGTTGCTCGGAACTGATTTTATCTGTTTCATCTCCAGCATACAAATAATTTATTACCAAAGTTTCATATTCTTTTTCTATTTTATTTTTTAATTTTTCATTTGCTCTTAAAAAGCTCCTTAGATATTTAAGATATATAGTTATGATAATAATAAAAAAAATTATTGTCATAATAAAGGCCCAAACCACTTGGATTATTAAAGGAGATTTTTCAAAATTTTCAATAAAATAGTTGTATTCTAACATATTATTTAAGGGGGCTTTTATATTTTAAATATTAGCGTAAAATCTTTTTTACCCTATTGACTAATTCATTAGGACTAAAAGGTTTGCTCATGAAGTCTGTGGCTCCTAATTTGAACGCTTTAAGTACTATTTCTTCCTGTCCAGATGCTGAAAATACAATGATAGGCGTTTGATTGTTTAATTTGTTTCTAACATGACTTATGACTTCTAATCCGCTTATATAAGGCATCATAATGTCAGTTAATATTAATTCTGGATTATGCTCTTCAATTAATTCAATAGTTTCTTTTCCATTTTCTGCTATAAGAAGAGTATATCCCTCTTTTTCTAATCTAAATTTAAGTAACATCGAAAGCATTGAATTATCTTCTGCGAGTACAATTTTTTTCATATTACTTATTATATAATGACTTTAACTCCTCTAATTCTGTAAACATATAAATTGGAATTATTGATTTAGAAGATTTTATAGGTTGACCAATTCTATTCGCTAAATCTCCAACTTTTAATATATTTGTCATTGGATGAATGTATGTTTTTAATTTTAAATAAAGTGCTTTTTAGTTTAATTTTCTGAGTTTATTTTTGATTTAAACTTCTTTAATTACTCTATTCAAATACGTAATAATATTGGTGTTGGTTTTTTACTAAATATTTTTTTTTAAAAAAATATGGTATTCAAAGATTTTATTAATTCTAAATAATAATTCTCCTTTTTGAAATTATATGGAATTGATTTAATTTGATTAAAAAAGTTTTTTGCAATCCACCAGATTTTAAATACAATGGTTTCTTTGTGCAGATTGATTTTTATATATTCAATGTCAATACGCTTTATAAGAATTTGAGTTACTATAGTGTAACTGTAAATCAAAAATGAAAACTGAAAAAGTATAACTAAGAAAAAAACAAAGAAAGCTGTAAAATAAAGTGAGAGATGAAATATGGTAATTAGATTATAGACAATAAGAAATTTGTAAAATATAATAACCGAAAAATTATTATTATTTAAATTTGATAATATAACATTTATAAAACAATTAATGTCTCTATTTGAAACACATAAGTGGGTTTTCATTCTATCGTGGTATTTGTTTTAATAGAAAGAAAAATAACTTTAAGATCGATAAAAAATCAATAAATTTCAGCCTTAACTATTAAGGGTTAAAGTTATATATAAAAATGGTCATTAACAATAAATTAACTAAGTATAAATTGTTAAAACCCTTCAAAAACTCCTAATCCAAATAAAGCAAAATCATATTTCGCAGGATCATTTGCATCGAATTCTCGGAGTTGTAAATCTAATTCTGCTAGTGCTTTACCGTCATTTTGTTTTCTGGTCAACAGGCCTAATTTTCTGGCAATATTTCCGGAATGAACATCCAAAGGACAAGATAAAGCAGCAGGAGAGATGCTTTTCCAAATTCCTAAATCAACGCCTTTATTGTCTTGCCGAATCATCCACCTTAAGTACATGTTAATGCGTTTAGCGGCCGAATTATTTAAAGGGTCTGAAATATGTTTTTGTGTTCTGTACTGATGTGGGATTTCAAAGAATATTTTTTTGAATTCATGAATACTTCTTTGGGTTGATGTTGTCTCAATTCCTTGAGATTGATCTTGGGTGAAAACAGTTTCTAAACCACCATGATTTTTATAAATATGTTTTAAACTTCTAATAAAACTGGCAAAATCCTGTCCGTTAAAAGTTCTGTGAACGAAAGTTTCTAGTCGTTGTAAATCATTTTCGGTGTGTGACATAACAAAATCATAAGGTGCATTTCCCATCAAATCCATCATTCGATGTGAATTTTTGATAATCATTTTACGATTTCCCCAAGCAATAGTTGCGCTGAGAAAGCCAGCGATTTCAATATCTTCCTTTATAGAAAATAAATGCGGAATTTGTACGGGATCACTGTCTATGAAATCAAGATTATTGTATTGAATGACTTTTTCGTCCAGAAAATCTTTTAGTTCAGAAGGATTCATTTTTTTATATCAAGTTTAAGGTTTAAAACGGTTCTTGTTTCAAATAAACTTTAAACCTGGATTTTTAAACTTTCTAATTACTAATCAATCCGTCCACCATTATTAGTTTCCGATCTGCCATATTCGCTAATTCCTCGTTATGAGTCACGATCACAAAAGTTTGCCCTAGTTCATCTCTTAATTTAAAAAATAGCTGATGTAAATTTTCAGCAGATGCAGTATCTAAATTTCCCGAAGGCTCATCGGCAAAAATAATCGCGGGTTTGTTGATCAGTGCTCTTGCAACAGCAACGCGTTGTTGTTCTCCTCCTGAAAGCTCATTAGGTTTGTGATTCATTCGATGGGAAAGACCAAGATAAGTCAACAGCTTTTCGGCTTCAATCTCCGTTTCTTGTTTGGATTTATTGGCTATGTAAGCAGGAATGCAAACGTTTTCCAGTGCCGTAAATTCAGGAAGTAATTGATGAAATTGGAAGATGAAACCTAAATTTAAGTTTCTAAATTTGGACAAAGTTTTATCATTCATCGTCAGAATATCTTCGTCATTGATTCGTAATTCTATTTCATTTTCAATTGTAGGTTTGTCTAGCGTTCCAAGAATTTGCAATAGCGTCGTTTTTCCGGCTCCCGAAGCACCCACGATAGAAACAATTTCTCCTTTTTTTATGTGTAGGTCAACCCCTTTCAAGACATGAAGTTGATCGTAATATTTATGCAAATTTTTGGCATGTATCATTTTGAAACTATTTTCACAAAGAAACAAAGATTTTAGTGATTATTAAATGGATGCAATAGATATTTCCTTTCGACAAATTATAAACTTTAGTTAATATGGAATAATCAGTTTCAAATATTAGATTAAATTTGATTTTCAAACTATTTTTATGCAAAGTGAGACAACCACGTTTTTTTGTGAAAAATTAGAAAAACTTTAAATATGGAATTACAAAACGAATTAGAAGTTGCTACGTTTGCCGGAGGTTGTTTTTGGTGCACTGAAGCCGTTTTTTTAGAATTAAATGGAGTAAATAAAGTAGTTTCCGGATATATAGGCGGAAAAACAATTAATCCGACCTATAAGGACATTTGCAATGGTGATACTGGTCATGCGGAAGCAATTCAAATCACTTTTGATGCAAATATCATAAGCTTTGGAGAATTACTGGAAATATTTTTTGCAACACATGACCCAACGACATTAAATCGTCAAGGAAATGATATTGGTACACAATACAGAAGTGAAATTTTTTATAATAACGAATCTCAGAAGCAGTTATCAGAAGAATATATCGCTTTGATGACGAAAGAAAATACTTTTGGGAAACCAATTGTAACACAGATTTCAGCGGCGTCAAAATTCTATGGAGCAGAAGACTATCATCAAAATTATTACAACCAAAACAAAGTGCAAGGGTATTGCAGTTATATAATTACACCAAAAATCGAAAAATTACAAAAAGTATATAAAGATAAACTCAAAAAATAATTGGCATTAGATTTGTGTATTTTAATCAAAAGAAATTTAATAAAATATGGAAGCAATACCAATAGATAGAACGGATAATAAAAAAAGAAATCTTATTCTGGGAATACTATTCGATGCAATAGGAATGTTGTCGTTTACCGTTCCTTTCATCGGAGAATTCTCTGATGTTGTTTGGGCTCCTATCGCAGGTTATCTGATGACAATGATGTACAAAGGAACTGTAGGGAAGGTGGGAGGAGTATTTACTTTTCTGGAAGAGATATTACCATTTTCTGATTTTATTCCGTCATTTACATTGACTTGGATTTACAATTATTTAATAAAAAACAAAAACGCCCAGTAATTGAGGCGTTTTTTTATTCTTTAAATAGAAATTCAAATCCCATTCTTTTTAGCATTTTTTTCTCAAATGCCCAAAAGAATTTAAATTGTCCAAAAACAAATCCTATTAAGACTAAAAGTACTTGATATAAAGGAAAAATTAGAAGCAGTCGAACCGGAGTAAACCAAAAACCTAAATCAGATTTAGTTATTCCTAACCAAAAACAAAATGGTTTTGACAACCATGCTGATGCAGAACCTGTGATAGCAAAAACAATAAATACAATGGCGAGTTGAAAGTTAGTCTCAATTCCCCATCTTTTTTTTAAATTCTCCATTTTTATTTATAATGATTACAAATATAAGAAGATTATCTTAAGGGCACAGGACCAAAAAGTTTTTGTTTATATCTGTTTTGAAAATAAACCATGTAGTTGTAGATTAAGTAACTCACCTCATATCCATAATCAACGTTTGGATCATAATTTATGGTCATTTCATATAAATTTGGATTATAGCGCATGGGTTGTAGGACGCGACTGTTCCATTCACTAACCCATATTCGGTTTTTATTTTCTAAGTAGTTTTGCGAATAGTAATTCCGAGGGAGAGCAGTAGAAACAAGCCAAGTGCTAAAACCTGGGTCAATAATAATAACCTCGTATTCCAGTTTATCATTAGCAATTCTGACAGTATCACCTTGAGCAACTGTTTTAGCTGTGTTAGGTAAAGTTGTTTTTGAAGTTTTGCAACTAAATAAGGAAGCTAAAACAATCAATACTATGTAAACGTTACTTTTCATGGCATGTAAAATTATACGATAAAGTTACAAAAAAATCAAAGAATTGATTATTAAAGATTTAACAAAAAAAAAAGGATGTCTTGTGGACATCCTTTAATTATTTAATTGCAGTAAAATTATTTCAGTAAACTAATGATTTGTGAAGCTAATTCAGTACCAATTCTATCTTGTGCTTCTCCTGTTGCAGCCCCAATATGTGGAGTCATAGAGATTTTGTGATTCATCAAGATAGCCATTTCAGGAGTTGGTTCGTTTTCAAAAACATCCAATCCAGCGAACAATACTTTTCCGCTGTCTAGTGCTTTTACTAATGCAACTTCATCAATAACACCTCCACGAGCACAGTTTACAATACCTACACCGTCTTTCATAATAGCCAATTCTTTCTCTCCAATAATGTAACCATCTTGAGCAGGAACGTGCAAGGTTATGAAATCAGCTTCTTTGAATAAAGATTCTAGTGATTGAGAAACGATTGTTGTTGTGATAGATTGACCGTCAAAGAATTCAACTTTAACGTCAACTTGTGGGATAAACATGTCAGCAGCAATTACTTTCATGCCTAAACTTAATGCCATTTTAGCAGTAGCTTGACCAATACGTCCAATTCCTACTACACCTAGAGTTTTTCCTCTTAATTCGATTCCGTTAGCGTATGCTTTTTTCAAACCTTCAAAGTTTGTATCTCCTTCAAGTGGCATATTTCTGTTAGAGTCATGTAAAAAACGGACACCAGAAAATAAATGTGCAAAAACTAATTCTGCAACTGATTCTGATGAAGAAGCTGGAGTATTGATTACATGAATCCCTTTGCTTTTAGCATAGTCCACATCAATGTTATCCATTCCTACACCGCCACGACCAATAATTTTTAATCCTGGGCAAGCGTCTATAATGTCTTTACGAACTTTGGTAGCACTACGCACCAAAACAACGCTTACACTGTTTTCATTTACAAAATTAGCAACTTGTTCTTGTGCCACTTTTGTAGTTATAACTTCAAATCCACCTTTTTCTAAAGCTAGAATTCCACTTTTAGAAATTCCGTCATTGGCTAATACTTTCATTTATGTTTTAATTTAAAGATTGAAAAATTAAATGATTTAAAGATTCAATCAGGATTTTTTAATTTTAAAGTATAATTTTAATTGAAAGATTCACTAATTTAATTTTTATAATTATTAAATCTTCAATTCTTAAATTATTACATGTTTTTTTCCAATTCTTTCATTACGTCAACCAATACCTGAACACTTTCTAATGGAAGGGCATTGTACATAGAAGCTCTGTAACCACCTACTGAACGGTGTCCAGGTAATCCAGATATTCCTGCCGCTTTCCACATGGCATCAAAAGTTTCTGCATGAGCAGAATCATTCAACAAGAAAGTAGCATTCATGTTCGAACGGTCTTCAACAGCTGCAGCGCCTTTGAATAAAGGGTTTCTGTCAATTTCTCCATAAAGTAATGCTGCTTTAGCATTATTTATTTTTTCAATAGCAGCAACACCGCCAAGGTTTTTCAACCATTGTAAAGTCAATAAAGACGCGTAAACTGGGAAAACAGGCGGAGTATTATACATACTTTCTGCTTTGATATGCTTAGTATAATCCAACATGCTTGGGATTATTCTGTTATTTTTACCTAAAATTTCCTCTTTAATAACAACCAATGTGGTTCCCGCAGGGCCCATATTTTTTTGAGCTCCAGCATAGATAATATCAAATTTTGAAAAGTCTAATACTCTGGAAAATATATCAGAACTCATATCACAAACAACAGGAATATCTGTAGTTGGAAATTCCTTCATTTGTGTACCAAAAATAGTGTTGTTACTAGTGCAATGAAAATAATCTGCATCACTAGGAATTTCATATCCTTTTGGAATGTGATTGTAATTTTCTTCTTTTGATGAAGCGACAACAACAGTGTCGCCAAAAAGTTTTGCTTCTTTTATAGCTGCTGATGCCCAAGTTCCTGAATCAAGGTAAGCGGCTTTTCCACCTTCTTTCATCAAGTTATAAGGAGCCATAATAAATTCTAAACTAGCTCCGCCAGCAAGAAATAATGCCTGATATCCTTTGCCTTCAAGGCCTAAAAGTTCAATAGCAAGTGCTCTTGCTTCATCCATAACGGCAACGAAGTCTTTGCTTCTGTGCGAAATTTCTAAAATGGATAAACCAGAATTGTTGAAATTTAAAATAGCTTGTGCTGATTTTTCAAAAACTTCTTGTGGTAAAATACAAGGTCCTGCGCTGTAGTTGTGTTTTTTCATGGTGTAGTTTAAGTCCAAAAAATTAAGATGCAAATTTCGGCAATAGGAGTTTAAAAATCGTTAAATAATTCGCAATAATTAAACAATTTTTGACTATGTTGTTAACAAAAACGATATAGTGTCCACATTATCTGCATAATCCCATAATGCAGGTTTTTGTGTTTGTCCAAAATCAATGCTGTTTTCTATAATAGAATCACTTACAATGCATTGTATTTGCTCACTTTCTGCTTGTAATCGCGTTTGTAAATCATCGATATTTTCATAGTATTCATAAAAAACACTCGAAATAGGAGAGGCATGACTTTTATCTTCTTTTAAAGTCAAAAATCCGTTATCCAATAATTTAAAATTGCTCATCAGGAAAACAGCCTTGTTATAATCGTAATTATTGGCATATTTTTCATAATGAATGACATCTTGGTATTCGAAAATAGCTTCAAAAAAAGCTACGAAAGAATAGTCTTTTGGAACAAAAAGTTTAGATACATTACGACATCCTAAACCAAAATATCTAAAAATATCTTCGCCTAGTGCCGTAAGTTGTTCTTTAGTTTCTTTACCGGTCAATACCGCAATTGAGTTTCTGCTTTTTCGAATTATGGAAGGTTTGTCTTTGAAATAATATTCAAAATAACGAGCTGTATTATTGCTCCCGGTTGCTATAACGGCGTCAAAATTTTCTAATTTTCCATCTACAAAATGTATGCTGTCAGCAAATTCACGCTCTATAGCCATTATGTATTTGGCCAAAAAAGGCAATAGATGTTGGTCATTTGATGAAGTTTTAACCAATACTTTATGGCCTGAAATCAATACCGACAAAAAATCATGAAAACCAACTAATGGAATATTTCCTGCAAGGATTAAAGCAATGTTTTTAGATTTCTCGATTTTAAAATCATAAGCAGATAGCCATTGGTTCAAATTTTCTTCAGTAAGCGCTTCTGACCAAGAATGAATCGAAAAATAGACTTGTTCCGGTGTGTACCAGCCATTATGAGATTGCGATAGTTTTATTAAATCAATAAAATCATCAAAAAATAAATCGTTGTATAAAACGTCAGTTTTTTTAATAGAATTGTCTTCAGAAAATTGACTTAAGAATTTTCCTAATTCAACAAAAACACTTTTTTTTGTTTCTAATGTCATAATGTTTGCTTATGAATAGTTTTGATTGTAATTTTGCACAAAAATAAGCATAATTATGTCGAAAGTCAAAAGTCCTAATGTCAAAAGAATATTTGACATTCGACATTCGGCATTATGACTTTAAAACTATAAAAAGATGGCAATTATAATAACTGATGAATGTATAAATTGTGGTGCTTGTGAACCCGAGTGCCCAAATACAGCAATATACGAAGGAGCGGACGATTGGAGATATAAAGATGGGACCAAGCTTAAAGGAAAAGTAATTTTGCCTGATGGTACAGAAGTTGATTCTGACGAAGCTCAAACACCAATTTCAGATGAAGTTTATTACATCGTTCCAGGAAAATGTACCGAGTGTAAAGGATTTCATGATGAACCACAATGTGCTGCTGTTTGTCCAGTAGACTGTTGTATTCCAGATGATAACCATGTAGAAACGGAAGAAACTTTGCTTAACAGACAAGCATTTTTACACAACGAATAAATACAACTTGCATTTAAAACATAAAAAAATCCTGAGTTATTTACTCAGGATTTTTTTATTGGTGGGTATTTTTTCTTAATTATTTGACAATAATATAAGTAGTCACCGTTACTTTATCGGTTTTATCATCGTATGTTTCTAAAACTAGATTTCCATTGGCGTCAAAATAACCATATGAAGTAGCAGTTTTTGTTCTGTAAATGTAATTGTTATTTGATGTTTTTCTTAAAACCGCCGCTTTTTTGCCATCTGGTAAAAACATGGTATAACCACTTTTGTCAGTTGTTACCTGATATTTTTTCCCGTCTAAATTGTAATAAGCTGATCTGTCAACTTCAATAACTCTTGTGACGCCGTTTGCAGTGACAGCTGTAGTTGCCGTTACTTGGATAGGGCTTTCTTTTATATCCTTATTTAAAACATTTGAATCAGCATCTTTCAATTCAACATTTTGTACTTCTTTGATTTCCTGACTTTGGATTATTTTTTTAGCACCTTGAGAATCTTTTGTTGTTGTAATATTGGTTTTTACCTCTGATTTTACATTTGTATTTTGAGCTTGACTATTTAAAGTAAATAAAAAAGCTGCAACTCCTAACATTATAGTTTTCATAATATCTAATTTTAATAGTTTATAAGTTGTAAAGATATATCAGGTTGACTTTAAGTTTGTTGTATAATTTAGGTGAAAATTTACAATATTCACACACAAAGAAATCTGAGCGCAAATTCAGGATCTTCACTATTTTTTGCAGGCCACAATAACGTAGGTGTCGTACGCATATGTTTTTCGATCAATAGTTTTAATTATTTCGAAACCGTTTAAATATAGATACAATTGCATTTCATTTAAAGTAAATACACGAACAGTAGAGAAGTCATCTGCTATTATTTCTTGTTCGTCATCCTTAACGGTATAATATTGGGCAGTCCACTCTAACATGAAATTTTCTGCTGAAGTTGTTTTCCAGTTGCTTTTTCTGTGGTAATTGATTCCTTCATATTTTGCCTGATGAATAATACCAGGATTCTCTTTAATATAAGGGATAAATCGATTGGCATCGATAAAATCAAAAATAAGAATTCCGTTGCTTGTTAGATTTTTATAAATGGATTCAAAAGTATTGTTTATATCGTCATTTGTAATCATATAACTGGTAGAACGACCTGTAATTAGTATCGAATCCACGGGTTTTTCAAGTTGAAAATCCCGCATGTCGCCGTGAATAAAAATGCAGTTTTTATTTCTTTCTTTGGCAATGGCAATCATACTTTCGCTATAATCTAATCCTATATATTCTTGCAGATTTTCTTGGAACCTTTTAGCCAGATTACCTGTTCCACTACCTATTTCCAGAATGGTTTTTCCTTTATTTTCTTGGATTAAAGTATTATAGAAATTATATTCCTCATCATAATCGATGAAGGTTTGATACATTGCATCAAAAATTGCTGCCATTTTTCCGTCATATAGATTTGTCATGATTTTTAGATATACTATAAAATTAAGTAAAAATAGGATATAAAAAAAGGCTGTCATCTGACAGCCCTTTTTCAAATTATTCAATAAATGAATTAGAATTTATAGTTCAAAGATAAATTAAACATAGTTCCTAATTGACTAAAATGAAATCCATCATAACTCATTGTGTTGTAACGACCGTCAAAAGTGATGTTCATATCTTGAGCGTGAAGCAATGCAGGGTTATTTACAATTGCATTTGCAGATGCAGAACCGTCAGATGTTATTTTGTATTTTGGGATTACATTAAAAATGTTATTAACGTTTAAAGCTAAAGATAAGCTTTTTGTTGCATTAAAATTAATACCTAAATCAGTAACCATTTTTGTTTCAAATTCTGTCGACAATCCTGGATCTGAATAATCAGCATTTTTGAATTTTGTTGGTCCAAAAACAGTATTATTCAAAGAGAAATTAAATTTACCAATTTCATAATCTCCTCCAAAAATATATTTGAATTTTGGTCTAGAGGTAAACATTAATGCATCTTGTGTAGCATTGAAGACAGTTTGGTTTCCAGGAAGTGCCGTTACACTTGCAGGGTTTTTTACAGATCCAACTCTTTCGTTCACTAGAGTGTAGTTTCCAGATAAGTTAAGCGCTAATTTTCCAGTTCCCAACATGATATTTCTATATCCAGCAACAAAGTCAAGTCCGGCAGTTCTTGAATCGATTGCATTAACGAAATAAGCTTGCCCGTTTACTAAGTTTCCTAATACAATTCTGTCTTTTACTTTAATGTTATAATAATCTAGAGTAAAGTTGAAATTTTTTGTAGGTTTAAATCCAAATCCTAAAGTTAAATTGTTTGATTTTTCAGCAGTAAGTTTAGGCACTCCAAGAGATCTAGCAGCTGTCGACACATTGCTTATGATTCCCGTAACTGCAATTGCACCTCCAGAAAAAGTTGATTGTGATTTTTCAGTATAAATTTGGTGTAAAGATGGCGCTCTAAATCCAGTAGAAAGCGAACCTCTCAAAGTAAATTTGTCATCAGCAAATTTGTATCTAGAACTTAATTTCCAAACATTTGCAGCTCCAAAATCGCTATAATCTTCATGACGAACAGTACCGTTTACAAGGAAGTCTTCCGTAAAATCAACTGCGATATCTAAGTAAGCACCTAGGTTGTAACGGTTAAATTTTCCTGAGTTAGCAGGGTCATTTCCTTGAAAAGAATCTGCTCCCATACCATCATAAGATTGTTTGTCGCCGGCAATAACTTCAAAATTTTCAGTTCTAAACTCAGTTCCAAAACCAATACTTACTTTGTCTGTTAAAACTTTTGAAATATCGATATTTCCAACAAGGTGGTTGAATGATGTTCCACCAGGACGGAATGTAGTTTGCCCAGTATAAACTTTTGGATCTCGAGCGTAAATAAAAGGTTCTGTAATGAAATCATCTTGTTTCCCATTTCCGTTAGTGTCGGTGTATGATCTGTTTTGAGAATTTGTAACCGTATAAATTTGTTTGTTACCACCAATAGTAACACTGGCATCCGTATTCCAGCCATTTGTCACATTCTTGTAACCCAAAGTTGCATTGTAGTCATTCAGGTCTCCAATAAAAGTTGGAACATAACCTACATAAGAAGCAGGAGTTCCGTTTCCATATAAGCTTGCAAGATATGGCATAGACTCAACAGTTCTCCAATAAGGAGCTCTGTAATTTGCGAATGAATTTACTTTTTTGTAAACGTAAGCCGCATTATAATAAATTTTTGAATTTTCACTTAAGTCGCTTCCACCGTTAACTTCAAATTTAGCGGCTGCTGTTTCTGGAGAACCATTAACGTTTCCTCCGTCTGGTTTTTTAGCCAGAAATGCTTGAGTTGTAGCCAGTGGCACACCCCAATAATCAGATTCGTCTTGTGCGCTTAAAATACCTGGTCTGTTCGCTAATTGAACTTTAGAAAAATCTACAGTATAATTCACAAAACCTTTGTCTCCTACTGTAGAGCCATTGTTGATGCTTATACCGATCATTTCTCCATCACCTTTTCCAGTGATACCTGTCCTTAGTGTTGCAGAACCTCCATTAGTGCTTTTCTTCAAAATAATATTCATTACCCCAGCAATTGCATCAGATCCATATTGAGCAGATGCACCATCGCGAAGAATCTCTACTCTTTCGATAGCGTCTTGAGGTATCGCCGATATATCAGCTCCTGTTTCACCACGTCCCGGAGAGGTTTGTGTGTAAAGCAATGAGCTCATGTTTTTACGTTTACCATTGATAAGAATAAGCGTTCTACTTGGTCCTAAGTTTCTAATTTCATATGGATCAAGCAATGAAGTTGCATCATTTACTGGCGTTTGAACCGTATTAAACGATGGTATTTTATATTGCAATGCTTTATCAAAGGAAGCTTGTCCAGTTGAAGCTAAATCCTTAGCGGATATTACATCAATAGGCAGCGCAGTTGTAGTGTTACTTCGAGGAGCAGTTCTTGTTCCTGTAACCACAATTTCATCTAAGGCTTGTCCGCCTTCTTCAGATAAGACAACATCAATTCTTGTGCTTGTTGCTTGTTTTTCCAATTTAGAAAAACCAACATAACTGAATACCAAAGTGGCTCCGTCTTTAACCTTAATTTTGTATGCGCCATCGATATCTGTTGAGACACCGTTGTTTGTTCCCTTTTCGATAATGTTAACGCCTGGCAGCGCTGAGCCGCTATTATCCTTTACAACGCCCGAGATATCTTTTTGTGCAAAAAGAAACGTGACGTTTAATAGAAATAATAATAATGCAATTTTTTTCATAGTAAGTTGTTTTTTGGTTTTTGTTTGGTTTGAAATCGGGTGCAATATAATTTTTTTTAACAAAACATTAGCAAACACGGTGTTTTTTTTATGCAAAAGTTATTAAAAATGGATTAATCTGTTGATTTTGGTTTTACGGTATTTATTAAATCTTATATTTGCAAACTTTTAAAGTAAACACTAAAACTTTTAACAGGCGACTGTTATTTGAAACAAAAATATCATGAAAGCAGGAATTGTAGGATTACCAAATGTTGGAAAATCAACATTATTCAATTGTTTATCAAATGCAAAGGCGCAAAGTGCTAACTTTCCTTTTTGTACAATCGAACCTAATATAGGTGTAGTTAATGTGCCAGACGCCAGAATCGAAAAATTGGAGGAATTGGTTAAACCGGAACGTGTGCAAATGGCAACCGTAGATATTGTAGATATTGCAGGTTTAGTTAAAGGAGCAAGCAAAGGGGAAGGGCTGGGAAATCAGTTTCTGGGAAATATCAGAGAATGCAATGCAATTATTCACGTTTTGCGTTGTTTTGACAATGATAATATTGTCCACGTTGATGGAAATGTAAACCCAATTCGTGACAAAGAAACCATTGATATCGAGTTGCAGCTGAAAGATTTAGAAAATGTTGAAAAACGTTTAGAAAAAGTAAATCGTGCGGCCAAAACAGGAAATAAAGAAGCACAAACAGAGAAAGCACTTTTAGATCGAATTAGAGAAACGTTACTTCAGGCAAAATCGGCTAGAATAGTTGTTCCTCAAAACAATGACGAAGAGGTTTTGATGGAAGGTTTCCAGTTGATTACGGCAAAACCAGTGTTATATGTTTGTAATGTTGATGAAAATTCAGCCGTTAGCGGAAATAAATATGTTGATCAGGTTCGTGAATTGGTCAAAGACGAAGATGCTGAAGTTATTATTCTTTCGGTAGGAGCTGAAGCTGATATTACGGAATTAGAAAGCTACGAAGAACGTCAGGTTTTTCTGGAAGATATGGGATTGACTGAGCCAGGAGCTTCTGTATTGATACGTGCAGCTTACAAATTATTGAAACAACAAACGTATTTTACTGCAGGAGTTAAAGAAGTTCGTGCTTGGACCATCAATATTGGAGCAACTGCGCCGCAAGCTGCAGGAGTAATTCATACTGATTTCGAAAAAGGATTCATCCGCGCTGAAGTTATTGCTTACGAAGATTTCGTTCATTACGGTTCAGAAGCAAAATGTAAAGAAGCAGGAAAATTCAAGGTAGAAGGAAAAGAATATGTAGTTAAAGATGGTGATGTGATGCATTTTAGATTTAACGTCTAAAAAAAAAGTTATAAAGTCATAAAGTCGAAAGTTAGTAATAGCTTTCGACTTTTTTTGTACCTACTTCCAGCTTTCCACGACAAGATTTTCCCATCAATCTCTTTTTTCTAAGACAAAAAAGGAGCTTCCTTTGGTCGCTCTTTTTCATCAAGAAAAAATGAGATTGATCTGAAAAATGCTTTCCATTTCAATCTGGGGTAAAATCGATCTGGGGAAAATGAAATTTCCTTTTTTTCGTATTAGTTTTCGTAATCTGTGAATCAGTGGCTAATTATTTTGTTGCTATTTTATTTTTACTACTTTTAAGAAAAACTAATGATTATGAAAATTATAGCCTTTGGCGCAAGCCCCAGTGTAAACTCCATCAACAAAAAATTAGCTATTTATGCTGCCAATTTATTTGAAAATGCAGAAGTAGAGGTTTTGGATTTAAACGATTTTCAAATGCCTTTGTTTAGCGTTGATGTTGAAAAAGAAATTGGTCAGCATGAATTGGCAAAAGCATTCCTAGCTAAAATTGCCACAGCAGATATTTTAGTAGTTTCAATGGCGGAAAATAATGGTAATTATTCAGCAGCGTTCAAGAATGTTTTTGATTGGTGCTCCAGAATTACAGCAAAAGTATTTCAGGAAAAACCAATGCTACTTATGGCAACTTCACCTGGAGCAAGAGGAGGAGCAAGTGTTTTAGGAATCGCTAAAAATGCTTTTCCTTTTTACGGCGGGAATATAAAAGCAACTTTTTCGCTACCTAGTTTTGATGCTAATTTTGATGTTGAAAATGGAAAAATTTCAAATCCGGAATTAGATAATTACTTGAAAGAAATTATTAACAATTTTTCAATCGTTTAATTTTCAATCTTTAAATCTTTCAATTTAGGAATGTCAATATCATTCTTGATAACTTTGAAGGTTTACTATTTTAAATTTTATCGAATTACACTACATTAGCACCAAATCCACAAAATTTACAATGTCCGATCAAAATCAATATACCGAAGATAATATTCGGTCACTCGACTGGAAAGAACATATTCGCATGCGTCCCGGAATGTATATCGGGAAATTGGGAGATGGTTCTTCGCCGGATGATGGTATTTATATCCTTTTAAAAGAAGTCCTCGACAACTGTATCGATGAATTTGTCATGGGTGCCGGAAAAACTATCGAGGTAACTATTAAGGATAAAACAGTTACTGTGAGAGATTACGGTCGTGGAATTCCATTGGGAAAGGTCATTGATGTGGTTTCAAAAATGAATACGGGTGGAAAATACGATTCCTTGGCATTTAAGAAATCCGTTGGTTTAAATGGAGTAGGGACAAAAGCGGTAAATGCTTTGTCTAATTATTTCCGTGTAGAATCCGTTCGGGATGAGAAGCAAAAGGCGGCTGAATTTTCGGCAGGAAACTTAGTTCTCGAAGAGGATATTATTGAAACGACTAAACGCAAAGGAACTAAAGTAATTTTTACTCCTGACGAAGCGATTTTCAAAAATTATAAATTCAGATATGAGTATGTAATCAAAATGCTCAAAAATTATTGTTACTTAAACAATGGTTTGACTATTTTATTTAATGGCGAAAAATATTTTTCTGAAAATGGTCTTAAAGATTTATTGGAAGAAACCATTCACGCCGATGATTTGGAATATCCAATCATTCATTTGAAAGGCGATGATATCGAAATTGCCTTGACCCACAGTAAAACACAATACAGCGAAGAATACCATTCCTTCGTAAACGGACAAAATACAACTCAAGGGGGTACTCATTTAGCAGCATACCGTGAAGCGATTGTAAAAACCATTCGGGAGTTTTATAATAAAAGTTTCGAAGCTTCAGATGTTAGAAAATCGATTGTTACCGCGATCAGCATCAAAGTAATGGAACCGGTTTTTGAGTCGCAAACTAAGACCAAATTAGGTTCAACCGATATGGGCTCTGATCCAGGTATGCCATCAGTGCGTACTTTTGTAAATGATTTTGTGAAAACGAAATTAGATAATTATTTACACAAGAATCCTCCAACTGCTGAAGCATTATTGCGTAAAATTCTTCAAGCCGAAAGAGAGCGTAAAGAATTATCCGGTATTCGAAAATTAGCGACAGATCGCGCCAAAAAAGCGAATCTGCACAACAAGAAATTAAGAGATTGTCGTGCCCATCTTCCGGACACTAAAAATCCTAAAAGTTTGGAGAGCACGCTTTTTATTACCGAGGGAGATTCTGCTTCTGGATCCATTACCAAATCACGTGACGTAAATACGCAAGCTGTTTTTAGTTTGCGTGGAAAGCCTTTGAATTCGTATGGAATGAGCAAGAAAATTGTTTATGAAAATGAAGAATTCAATTTGTTGCAGGCTGCATTGGATATTGAAGATGGATTAGAAAAATTGCGCTACAACAATATCGTAATTGCAACCGATGCCGATGTCGATGGAATGCACATTCGATTATTATTGATTACCTTTTTTCTTCAGTTTTTTCCTGAATTGATAAAAGAAGGACATTTATATATTTTGCAAACACCCCTTTTCAGGGTTCGAAATAAGAAAGAAACAATATATTGCTACTCTGATGAAGAGCGTAAAGCAGCAATAGAAAAACTAAAACCAAAACCGGAAATCACCCGATTTAAAGGATTGGGAGAAATTTCTCCGGATGAGTTCAAAAATTTCATTGGAGAAACCATTCGTTTAGATCCGATTATGATGGATAAAAATACTTCTATTGAACAATTATTGTCTTTCTATATGGGTAAAAATACACCAGACAGACAAGAATTTATCATCAAGAATTTGAAGGTGGAATTAGATGTGATCGAGAAGGTTTAACAATTAAACTTTAAAAAACAGATATGGAAAACCAAGATATTCGTTGGAAACAGAGGTTTCAACATTTTACAGGAGCTTACGAACAATTAAAAAACGCTTTTGAAATATATAAAACAAGAGAGTTAACTATATTGGAAAATCAAGGTGTTATTCAGGCATTCGAAGTTACGCAGGAACTTTCGTGGAAAGTGATGAAGGATTTTCTAGAATATCAAGGATATGATGAAATTTACGGGAGTAAAAATGCCGTTCGATTAGCTTTTAATGTTAAGATAATTAAAAGTGGTGAAGTATGGATGGATATGATAAAATCACGGAATTTAATGTCCCATACTTATGATGAAGATGAAATGCTAAGAATAATAAAAATAATTTTTGATGATTATATTGAAGAATTTGAAAATTTTAAAGTAACAATGTTAGCTGTATAAATGTTTGGAATAACTCAAAATACAATCAATGAATTGAACAATATTTTCGATAAATATGAAAATATTGAAAAAGTAATTATTTTTGGTTCAAGAGCAAAAGGTAATTTTAGAGAAGGCTCGGATATTGATTTGACTTTAATAGGAGATATTGAAAGAAAAGATTTGATGAAAATTAAAGACGAAATAGAGGAGAGTTATATCCCTTATTTATTTGATATTTCAATTTATAATCAATTAAATTCCGAAAGTTTAAAAGACCACATTAACCGAGTAGGCAAAATTTTTTATCAAAAGAACTTCAAATAGGGTTGAGGTTTTTGTTATTCAAAAAACATTCAACTATAAGTTTTAAACAAAATAAATGGACGAAGAAGAAGAAAACATAATTCCCGAAGATATAAACGAAGGTAAACAATCCCAAGGACAGCATTTTTACGATAATCAAGAAGACGAAAACGATACTATTACCAAAGTTACGGGAATGTATAAAGATTGGTTTCTGGATTATGCTTCCTATGTAATTCTGGAGCGCGCAGTTCCTGCAATTGAGGACGGTTTCAAACCTGTTCAGCGCAGAATTATGCACTCTTTAAAGGAATTAGATGACGGTCGTTATAACAAAGTAGCCAATGTTGTTGGGCACACTATGCAGTATCATCCTCACGGAGATCAGAGTATTGGTGACGCTATGGTGCAAATTGGCCAGAAAGAATTACTGATTGACTGTCAGGGAAACTGGGGAAATATTCTAACGGGTGATGGTGCCGCGGCTTCTCGTTACATTGAAGCGCGTCTGTCAAAATTTGCTTTAGAGGTTTTATATTCTCCAAAGATTACCGATTGGGGCGTTTCTTACGATGGTCGTCGTGCAGAGCCGAATAACCTACCTGTAAAATTCCCATTATTATTAGCTTCTGGTGCTGAAGGGATTGCCGTTGGACTTTCAACAAAAGTGTTACCACATAATTTTAATGAACTGATTGATTCATCCATTAAAATCCTAAAAGGAAAACCATTTACCTTATATCCTGATTTTTTGACACAGGGTATTGCTGATGTGTCTAATTATAATGATGGATTGCGCGGTGGGCGTGTGCGTGTGCGTGCAAAAATTGGTCAGTTAGATAAAAATACATTGGTGATTACCCAAATTCCGTTTTCTACAAATACTACGACTTTGATTGACAGTATTCTGAAAGCGAATGATAAAGGGAAAATCAAAATCAAAAAAATTGAGGACAATACTGCTGCGGAGGTTGAGATATTAATTCACCTTTTTCCGGGTGTTTCTCCAGACAAAACGATTGATGCATTGTTTGCTTTCACAGCTTGCGAAACTTCGGTAGCGCCATTGGGTTGTGTGATTGAAGACAATAAACCGCTGTTTATTGGGGTTTCTGCGATGTTGAAAATTTCAACGAACAGAACGGTTCAATTGTTAAAAAGCGAACTGGAAATTCAGTTGAGCGAATTGGAGGAGCAATGGCATTTTCTTTCGTTGGAACGTATTTTTATCGAAAATAAAATTTATCGTGACATTGAAGAACAAACGACGAGAGAAGGCGTACTCAAAGCGGTAGATGATGGTTTGAAACCACATACGAAACACTTAAAACGTGCTGTTACCGAAGAGGATATTCTGCGTTTATTGGATATTCGAATCATGCGTATTTCCAAGTTTGACAGTAACAAAGCACAAGATAAAATTGAATCGTTGGAAGGGGATATTGAACAAGTAAAACACAATTTAGAAAATCTGATTGATTTTGCGATCGCCTATTTCACTAGATTAAAAGAGAAGTATGGAAAAGGGCGGGAACGTCTAACGGAGCTTCGTATTTTTGATGATATCGAAGCAACGAAAGTAGTTTTAAGAAATACTAAATTATACGTAAATAAAGAAGAAGGTTTCGTTGGTACAAGTTTGAAAAAAGACGAGTATGTTACGGATTGTTCTGATATTGATGATGTAATCGTGTTTCTTCGTGACGGTAAAATGATGATTACAAAAGTAGATGCCAAAACCTTTGTGGGTAAAGACATTATTCATATTGCTATTTTTGACAAAAGTGATAAGCGAACGATTTATAACATGATTTACCGTGACGGAAAATCCGGTCCTTCCTATATAAAACGTTTCAATGTTTCGGGCGTGACGCGTGACAAAGCGTATGATTTAACCAATGAAACTGCAGGTTCACAAGTGTTGTATTTCTCTTGTAATCCAAATGGGGAAGCAGAAGTAATCACGATTATGTTACGTCAGGTAGGAAGTGTCAAAAAGCTGAAATTCGATATTGATTTTGCCAGTTTAGCCATTAAAGGCCGAGCTTCCAAAGGAAATTTGGTAACTAAATATCCAATAAAAAAAATAGAGTTAAAAGAAAAAGGTATATCGACTTTATTGCCTAGAAAAGTATGGTTTGATGACACCGTTCAACGATTAAACGTAGACGGAAGAGGGGATTTGTTAGGTGAATTCAGGCCTAGCGATAAAATTCTGGTCGTGTCGCAATCCGGAAAAATAAAAGTGATTACACCCGAATTATCCACCCATTTTGATGAAGATATGGTAGTTTTAGAGAAATGGGTTCCTAAAAAACCGATTTCGGCAATTTATTATGACGGTGATAAAGAGCGCTATTATATAAAGCGTTTCTTGGTTGAAATTGAAAATAAAGAGGAAAGTTTTATTACTGAGCATTCAAACTCAAGGCTAGAAATTGTATCAACAGATTATCGCCCTGTGGCTGAATTGGTTTTCGCAAAAGTCAAAGGCGTTCAAAAAGAAAACATGACTGTAGATATCAAGTCTTTTATCGCTTTAAAAGGATTTAAGGCACTTGGGAATCAATTGACAACGGATAAATTGAAGCAAGTGAATCTTTTGGAATCCTTGCCTTACGAAATCCCAGAGGAGATTATTGCTGAAGAATTGGAAGTGAAAGGAGAAACTGACGCTGATGATGCGGATATCCAACTGGAAGATGATGGGCAGATAACGTTAACTTTAGAATAAAAAAAAACTTCCGCAATTGCGGAAGTTTTTTTTTTCTTACTTTTTCTTTTTTGTCATTTTCATATTCAGCACTTCGACTAAAAGAGAGAATGAAATGGCAAAATATAAATATCCTTTTGGTACCGGTGTAACGTGGTTTCCAAAGATCAAGGCATCAGATAAATGAGCACTTTCTGTAAGTAACATGAATCCAATTAATATCAAAAACGATAAACCCAATATTTGAATAGATGGATGTTTATTTACAAAATTCCCGACAGGTACAGCAAATTGCATCATTATCAATACCGAAATAACCACTGCAGTTATCATTATGTAAATAGCACCTTCGACTCCGTTTGTCATTCCTACCGCTGTAAGAATACTGTCAAAAGAGAAAACTAAATCAATCATAATAATTTGTAGTAAGACATTTTGAAATGATTTTGTTGCTACCTTACCTAATTCTTTTTCTTCATGTCCTTTCTCGTCGACTTTCTCCCTAATTTCATTCGTACTCTTGTAAATTAAGAATAATCCTCCACCAAGTAAAATAAGACTCTGGCCTGTAACTCCAGCCGAAAACCAACTGAAATCGATGTGAAACCAAGGTTCCTTCATTTGAATTAAAAGATTAATACCAAATAAAAGTCCAATTCTCATAAACATGGCAAGGAACATTCCAACTTTGGTTGCTTTTTTTCGTTGCTCAATTGGTAATTTTCCGGTGGCAATCGATATAAAAATAATATTGTCGATTCCCAATACGATCTCTAGAAACGTTAATGTTAACAAGGCGACCCACGCATCGGGATTTAAAAATACTTCCATTTTATTAAGTTATGAATTATGAATCTGAAAAGTTTAATCTGAAATCTTGGTAACAATACCTTTTTGTTTTGTGTCTAAACCGACCATTCCAAATTCAAAGGTATAAGAATTTTTTGAGGTTGTCAAAATTTTCATATCGATTGCTTTTTCTTCTGCTTTATTTTTAGGATGTATTTTGCGCAAAATATATTCGCAATCATTTACCCATCGTATCGAAGCAGTATCTGTTTTACCGTCAAAAGTTTCGATTTCGATACTGTCATTACGTTCAAAAAAAGTTGTTTTTTTGATGCCATTTACTTTGTATTCAAATTTGAATTTCCCAGTTTTAAATGCGGCGCAGTTGCGCTCCACATTATAACATGATAATAGTAGAAATAGTGGGAGGAGAAGTATTATTTTTTTCATTTTTTTTTGGAGCTATTTCCTGCTATCCGTTTCAATCTTTTTTTTGTTCCTCAAAAAAGGATTTTCACTTCTATCAGGGCTAGTTTATAATAGTTATTTTAATCGTTTTAATTCTTCATCAGTAAAATTTTTGAGGCTTTTTTCTTGAGAAAATTTATCAGCATTATAACTGTTGGATTTATTTTTTGGAATCGACAAACTTTCCCAATCGCTTTTTTTCAGTTGTTTCGCATAAAATACAATTTGTCCAACATGATACGGATAATGGGCCAGTTGTCTGTTGATGGCTTCTATAACAGAATGTCCTTCATTTCTAATATATATAATCTGAGAAAGTTGCTCGGGTTGAAATCCGTTTAAAGCAGTAAACAAACATTCCCAGGCTTTGTTCCAAAGTGCTAAAACTTCTTCTTTTGACTGCAAATCATTTTCGAATTCCGCATCTCGATTGCGCCATTCTTTTTCGCCATCTGTAGTCAGAAAATCAGTCCATCTGGAACGCATATTTCCTGCAAGATGTTTTACAATAGTGGCAATGCTATTTGTATCGTCATTTACAGCGAAAAAAAGTTGCTCTGGTTCTAGTTGGTCAATAGCTTTTTCTCCCAAAGTTTTATAATAGAGAAATTGCTTTTTTACACTTTCGAGATATTGATTATTGATTTCCATGATTAGAGGATTTTAATATCATATTTGTCTAAAAGTCCCGGAATTCCTTCTGTCGAAAACTTGGCTTTTTTCATGGGATTGAATTCGGGATCAATTTTATAGTTGTATGCGGTTGTAAAATCGACTTCCTTGAGTTGGGTTTCATTGAAAACAGCATTGTCTAAATTACAATTTTCAAGTACCGAATTCGAAAGAGTCGCACCTGTAAAATTAACTTCTTTCATAGAACAGGAATTGAATTTTGTCTTTGGCATCTTTTTATTGGCAAAAGAGGAATAATCCAAAACACAATCCTGAAAATAAACGCTAAATAAGAAATCAGTACAAGTGTTAAAATGGATTCCCAGCAATTTACAATTTTTAAAACTAACCGTTTTCAAGCTTGTTCCTGCTAAATTAGTCATGGCCAAATTACAATCGATGAACTCGCAATCCATAAAAGTGTTATTTGAAAAATCACTATTGGAGAAATCACAATTCTTGAAAATACAATCCTCAAATTCTCTATAACTTATTTTCTTGCCGATATAAATAATTTTTTCAAATGTTTTTTGAATGTGAATCAAATCTTCCATTAGTCGTTAAATAAGCTTTTCATAATTGTTTTTAATCCTAAATACATCAGAAACATGGCAGCAAGGCAAGCAATGATTCCGATTGCTAAAACCAAATAATGCCACGCATTTTGTTGATTCATAAACGCATTATAAATCAATGATGGACCTATAAATAGTAGGGGCAAAGCTCCCGCTAAATATCTGATTCCTTTGGATAGTAGTTCTTTGTTAGTTGCCATTGATTTAAAAAGAGATTCGCATACCAATTCCGTTTTGATTGGTAATAACATTAATTTTTTCGAAATTAAAACTAGTTTTATTGATTAACAGAGATTCATTGTATCCACCAATTGCCTTCTTTATTTTTTTTGAATGACCAATTATTACTGGAATAGATATAAGTGTAGATGCCAACCCAATGTATGTTAATGTTGTAGGATAGGTTTTATCTTGTGTTAATCCTGTAACCAAATCAGACCCTAAAATGCCTATTCCAAATCCCAAAAGGAATCCGCCTACTGCAGCTTTCGTTCTGCCTTGTTGGTATTGTTCAAGAAGTTGGGGTTGCGAAGCAAGTAATTCTTTTACAGCGGTGTTCGAAAGTTTTTGGTTGTTGAAATCATATATTCTCCCGCTTGATTTCAAAGTAAGTTGTTGAGAAAATGATAGTGCAGAAAACAGTAAAAAAGCAAAGAGTAGGATTTTTGATTTCATATAATTGTTTAAGGTTAAGGTTTTTTGTAAAATTAAATAGAAGCGGTTTACTGCCCCATGTAATTATTAACTGCTTTTCTAACGCTTCCGTGATTTTTTAATAATTCGGAAGCTTGTTCGTAGGAAACAGGAATTTCTCCCATAATCATTTTTACACCTCGATCGACCAGTTTGCTGTTACTCAATTGCATGTCGACCATTTTATTGCCTTTTACTTTTCCCAGTTGAATCATCGTGGTTGTTGAAATCATATTCAGAACTAATTTCTGTGCTGTTCCAGCTTTCATACGGGAACTTCCCGTTACAAATTCAGGTCCTACAATTACTTCGATTGGGAATTTTGCGGTTTGGGAAAGCGGACTTCCTGCATTGCAAGAAATACTGGCAGTAGTTATATTATTTTCGTTGCAAGCTTGCAATCCCCCAATCACATACGGTGTTGTCCCTGAAGCAGCAATTCCAATTACGACATCATTTTTATTTACATCGAAAGCTTTCAAATCAATCCAGGCTTGCGTGGCATCGTCTTCGGCATTTTCTACGGCTTTACGAATGGCGGTGTCACCACCGGCAATAATCCCAATTACTAAATCGAAAGGAACGCCAAAGGTTGGCGGACATTCCGAAGCGTCAAGGACCCCAATACGACCCGAAGTTCCTGCACCAATGTAGAATAAGCGACCGCCTAATTTCATTTTGGCAACTATTTCAGTCACTAAAATTTCTATTTGTGGCAATGCATTTTCTACAGCAAGCGGAACAGTTTTGTCTTCCTGATTGATATTAGAAAGTAATTCCTGAACCGACATTTTTTCTAAATGTTGGTATTTTGAGGATTGTTCGGTGGTTTTTGTAAAGGTCATTTTTCGTATAATTGGACAGCTCCAAAATTAACCTTTTTTATCACAATCTCGAAATTTTCTATTTTTAGTTTCAGGTTTTTCACTGTCGATTTTCTTTAAATTTGATTTATATATATTGATTTACTTTTTTTAGTTTTTAATTTCTCATATGGAGAAAGGTTATTGAATCTTTGTTAGATGAACTAAAATATTATATTTGTTAAATATTAAAAAATAAATGGATAGAATAATCTTATTGCAAGGGATCGCACGGATTTCAGTTTTTGTATCTTTTTTGATGGCATTTTTTTTACTGACTGTTAAAACTGAAAATAAATTAGCCAACCGTTTATTTGCCTGGTTTTTTATTGTTTCGGCTATTGATCTTAGTGGTTTTTTTGTTATTGCTTATATTCAGGATTATCTTGATTTGATGGTTTTTAGATGGACAATCTGTTTGTTGGCAATGCCCTTATTTTATCTTTATGTATTATCAGTTTGTTATTCTGATTTTAAATTAAAGTGGAAGCATTTAGTGCATTTACTTCCTATTATACTAGTTAATTTAGTTTTTCTTCGAAGACTTTATTTAGCCAGTGATGCAGATATGAAACTTTTATCCGGAGATCTTGACCATATGCCTGAAATATACTTAATCCAGATTTTAATTGAATTTCAATATGTGTTTTATATTGTTAGCGCATTTTTAATTTTGAAGAAATACAGAGAAATTTATCTGGAAAACTATACCAATCCAAGTACATCGACGTACAAGTATCTTTTTCAGATGACTACTGTTTTTCTAATCGCGCATTGTTTGGTTGCATTAAAAAACGTATTACGTTATAGCGACTACAGACAAATATTTCTTTGGTTAAATGTAGTAGTAGGAAGTGTAGCTTTATTTATTACCTGTTGGTTAGTAATGAAAGCATTGAATCATCCGGAACTTTTTAGGGGAATTAATTCTAAAATACAATTGACAAAAGATATTCTGCCCGAAGTCAAAGAAAAAACAGAATCTAAAAATGTTCAAGACGATGCGATTTCCAGTCAAATTTCGAGATTGAAACAATATATGGCAGAGAGAGAGCCTTTTCTTGATCCATCGCTTACCATTCAGGAGCTTGCCAATCAAATTGATATTCCGGTTCGGGATTTATCTGTTTTAATTAATCATCATATGGATCTGCACTTTTTTGATTTTGTCAATGAATATCGTATTCAAAAAGCGATGGGTATTTTGAAAGATCAGTATAGAAGTCAGCTTACCGTTCTGGAAATTTTATACGAAGTTGGTTTTAACTCCAAATCTTCTTTTAATACCTCTTTTAAAAAACACACCAATTTGACGCCTACAGCTTATAGAAACGCCTTATAATAAGTGGTTTGTAAAAAGTAGTACTTCATACCTGATAAAGTCGAACTGATTTTCTGAATAGAAAGTGGTTCGACTTTTTTTTGTCGGTCGAATTCTAAAAATTTCTAAGGCAACTTTGCTTCAAATTAATCGAAACAAGTTTTAAAATTAGAAATCATGAAAAAAGCAAATCTCCTTATCTTTTTATTATTGCCTTTATTTTGTTTAGCACAAACATCATTTAAATTAAAAGGAAAAATAGCAAACAAAACAATTCCATTAGAATGGGCAGATGTTTCCATATCCCATTCAGAAGGAAAAATTATTGACGGAACAATATCTAAACAAGATGGTTCTTTTGAAATTAACCTTAAAAAAGGATCTTATAAAATAGGAATTAGTCTTTTGGGATTTACAGATTATGATAAAGAGATTACAATAGAAAATGATACTGATTTAGGAACAATCATTTTAAAAGAAAGCACTACCAATTTGACAGAGGTTGTCATTGAATCTAAAAAGAAAATAATCGAACAGAAAACGGATCGTTTGGTTTATAATCTTGAAAACAATGTTACAACAGTTGGCGGAGACGCATTAAGTGCCATTAATACGGCTCCCGGAGTTGTCGTTCAGAATAATGCAATTAATATATTAGGGAAAGGAACTTCCCGTATTATGATAGATGGACGAATGATTGAATTAGTAGATGAGGAACTGAATAATTTTTTGAAATCAATTTCGGCTAATGATATTAAAAATATTGAAATTATCAGCAATCCGCCGGCAAAATATGATGCCGAAGGAACTGGTGGATTGATTAATATTATTATGAAAAAAGGAGTTCGTGATTCCTGGAAAAACACGACTACAGTTTCTTATGATCAAAATAAATATAGTATTTACACTTTAAGAGATAACTTTTTTTACAATAAAAACAAGTTTAGATTTTCTGCCAGCATTAATGCAAAAACAGGTTATTTGAATGCTAGAGATGATTTAAAAATGTATTTTCCTGATGGACTTTCGCATATGAAAAGTGTAACAAAGGTAAAAACCGAAAATCTCTCCGGTAAATTGGCTTTAGATTATAATCTTTCAGAACTTACTACTATTGGATTTCAATATTTAAACGATAGAAATAACCCTGATTTTAAATCGGATATTAGAATTGAGGATTACAATACTCAAAATGAATTGGATAATGTTACACTGAACAATAGCTTCACTTATAAAGGATCAAAAAATCAAACTTATAATGCACATTTGATTACCAAACTAGATTCCTTAAAAAGAAAGTTATCTTTTGATGTGGACTATTTTAATTACAGTTCAAAATTCGATAGAAATTTTGTCGCTAATAATTATACGCCAGATATGACATTTGTTGATATAAATCAGTCGGGAAGAAACATTTCGAATCAGGATATTGACAATTGGAGTTTTAAGGCAGATATGGAACATCCGTTTCAAGCGTTGAATTTGTCTTATGGTGCAAAAATGAGTTTTACAAATAGTGTAAGTGATGTACTTTATTACAATAAAATTACAGGGACTCCAGAATTAGATTCGAACCAATCCAGCCGATTTAAATACACTGAAAACAATCAGTCGGTTTATGTAAATGCAGATAAAAAATTCAATGAAAAATGGAATTTCCAAATGGGATTAAGATTGGAGAACACTCAAACAAATGGATTTTCTGAAACTCTAAATCAGGAAACAGAAAATAATTATTTGAAATTATTCCCAACGTTTTATGCTTCTTACAAGAAAAACGAAAACAATACTTTTAGTTTGAATTATGGAAAAAGAATCAACAGACCACGTTTTGACTTATTGAATCCGTTCAGAATTTACATCAACAGCAATAGTTATTCCGAAGGAAATCCGTTTTTAAGACCTTCATTTAGTGATAATTTTGAGTTGGTACATTCTTATAAAGAAATTTTGAGAACAAGTGTTTTTGTCAATGCAATTACAAACGGTTATGGAGTTTTGTTCACCTCAAACCCGGAAACCAATACACAGATTGTAACCCGTGAGAATTATTTTAAAAACTTAAATTATGGAATAGGGGAAAGTTACTCGGCAAGTTTTGCAGATTGGTGGTCTAGTGAAAATTCATTGTACCTTTTAGGAGCAAAAACAAAATTTATTAAAGATATCAAAGCCACACCATCAAACAGTTTACAAATTGATTTTTCGACAAATAATACTTTTTTATTAGGTAAAATGGCAAAATTGCAAATCGATTTTACGTATACAACGCCTTTTAAAGGAGGTTTATATGAACTAGGATATGCCTCGAGTTTTGATATTGGTTTCAAACAGGATTTGTTTAATAAAACCATGCAAATTACATTTTTGGCAAATGATATTTTTAATACCTCTTATTTAAAAGATTTTACTTCAGTTATAAACAATGTAAAACAGGTATATGAGCAGAAAGAAAGTAATCGATTCGTACGTTTATCTGTGGTTTATAATTTTGGAAACAAAAGGATCAATGTACAACAGCGTGATTTTGGCAATAAGGAGGAGAATAAAAGAACTGGAGGTAATTAGAAAATTGAAAGCTGGGAAACAGAAATCTCTTTATTTCTGTTTCTTAACTTTATAAAATTATATAAAATACGCCAACGCAATTCCAATCACAATCATAGAAACTTTGGCGATATTGAATTTGTGACCTTCACTGCTTTCGAAAATAATGGTAGATGAAATATGGAATAATATTCCAATTACAACAGCCGTTATTTCGTCGTAATATTCATTTAAAACCGGTAAAGAGCCCGATAAAAAGGTTCCAAGCGGTGTCATAATTGCAAAAGTAACCATGAAGATAAAAATCGCCTTATTATTTAGACTTGCATTGATAAAAAATGTCGTAAGAATAATAGCAATTGGTAAATGGTGAATGGCAATTCCTAACGCCAAATCGTGATGATGACTTACGGGAAATCCTTCTAAAAAGGCGTGAATGCAAAGGCTGATGAACAAAAGCCACGGAATATGATTCATGTTTGCGTGCCCGTGAACATGCCCGTGTTCTGCACCTTTGGAGAAAAATTCCAGTATGATTTGGAATAAAATTCCCAACATAATAAAAAGGCCGCTGTTGCCATTTTTACTTTCATAAACTTCCGGTAATAGGTGCATCACCGTCAATGAAAGCAAAAACGAACCGCTGAAGGCCAATAATAATTTCAGATTGGTTTTGTCGTTTGGCTTCAAAACCAAAGCGATACCGTACCCTATTAGCACCGAAAGTAATGGTAAAAGATAATTCATTATTTAAAAATCATGATTAGTCGTTCACTCTCCGTTTTGTGGAATTTCTTTAATTTATAATCTCCAAAAATATCCAACAGGTAAATTCCGGCTTGTTCCATTAATTGTTCAAAATCCTGAAGGGTCAAAGCTTTTACTTTTTCGGTAAAATGAAATTTTTGACCTTTGTCTTCAAAGTCAATTTCTTTATAAATATGGCCGTCTTTTAGATAGCGTTTTATGTGAAATTCGATTTCATCTACGGTTTTAGTTTCTTCAGGAACTAAGGTTTCGAGCACATGAGCGACATTCATAAAGTCAATCACGGCAAAACCATATTCTGATAAGCTGTCTTTGATGGCTTTTAAAGTGGTTAGATTGTCCTCGTCATTCTCGAAATAGCCAAAGCTGGTAAACAAATTGAAAATAGCATCGTATTTTTCTTCAAAAGGTTCACGCATATCATGAACTTTGAAATGTAGTGTTTCATTGGTATTTTTAGAAGCTTCAGCAATACTATTTTCAGAAAGATCAGCGCCCAGAACGTCAAATCCCAATTGGTTTAAATAAATAGAATGGCGTCCCTTGCCGCAAGCTAAATCCAGTACTTTTGCGTTTTCGGGAAGATTAAGGTAATGTGTAATATTATCCATAAAAACCTGAGCTTCTCTATAATTCCTTTCTTTATAAAGAATGTGATAATACGGAGTGTCAAACCAAGACGTGTACCAGTTTTCAGATGATTTCAATTGATTTTCAGTTGGTGGATTTTGTGCTGCAGACATTTATTCTTTTTCAATTAATTCGATTCAGGCAAATTTAGTGTATTTTTGCAACGAATACTTGATTTTACAATGGAAAATAATTTTAAAATGGTTGCCAAAACCTTTTTTGGTTTTGAAGAAATATTAGCGAAAGAATTGCAGATGTTGGGCGCGCAAAACGTTGAACAAGGTGTGAGAATGGTAAGTTTTAAAGGGGATAAAGGGTTTATGTACAAAGCGAATTTATCTTTGCGTACGGCTTTGAAAATCTTAAAACCTATTTATTTTTTCAAGGCTAATAACGAACAGGCTTTATACAAAGGCATTTCGGGAGTAAATTGGTCTAAATTACTTAACGCCAATCAGACTTTTGTGATTGACGCTACGGTACATTCGGAATATTTTAATCACTCAGAATTTGTTTCTCAAAAATGTAAAGATGCGATTGTTGATCAATTTAGAGAAAGAACCGGGCAACGTCCCAGTATTGATAAAGTTTTTCCTGATTTGAGAATTAATATCCACATTGACAAAGATCAGGTTTCGGTTGCATTGGATACTTCTGGAAATTCATTGCATCAACGTGGTTATAGGACAGCTACGAATATTGCCCCTATCAACGAAGTTTTGGCAGCAGGAATCTTGTTGCTGTCGGGTTGGGATGGTCAAGGTGATTTCTTGGATCCAATGTGTGGTTCTGGAACTTTTCTGGCGGAAGCAGCTATGATTGCCTGTAATATTCCAGCAAACATTAACCGTAAAGAATTTGCTTTCGAAAAATGGAACGATTGGGACAATGATTTATTTGATAGTATTTCGGACAGCTTACTGAAAAGAGTCAGAGAGTTTCATTACACTATAAAAGGTTACGATAAGGCACCAAGTGCGGTTCAAAAAGCCAAAGACAATATCAAAAATGCCAATCTTGATGAGTACATCACCATCGAGGAAAAGAACTTTTTTAATACCGAAAAAACGTCACAGGGTAAGTTACACATGGTTTTCAATCCGCCTTATGATGAGCGTTTGGATATCCATATGGAAGAATTCTACAAAAGCATTGGCGATACTTTAAAGAAAAATTATCCTGGTACAAATGCTTGGTTTATTACAGCAAATCTGGAAGCGCTGAAATACGTTGGATTAAAACCTTCCAGAAAAATCAAACTTTTTAACGCGAGTTTAGAAGCTAGATTAGTGAAATACGAAATGTATGAGGGAAGTAAGAGAACGAAGTTTCAAGTTACGGATGACAGTTCTGAAAATTCAGAAAACGTTAATAAGGATGAAATAGTAGAATAGGTTAGTAGCTTCAGATTAAAAGAAATAACTCATAACTCAGCATTTAGTATGACCAAATTACAAGTACGTGCCTTTTTATATCAATTAGGCTCTTTTGCAATATTTTTTATATCCTTTCGATATGTAATGAACCGATATACAATGTTAACCGGTTTTTGGATTCCCTTTACCGCTTTTGTAATTGGAACAATTTTAGCTCCAAAATTTCAGGCCGTAAAAACGAAAGACGGAGAGAAATTATTTATGAAATGGATTTTTATAAAGGGAATTAAGGAAATAGGATAGGTCTTTAGTCTTAAATAAGTATAAAAAAATATCGCAAGGAAAACAGTTTTCTCTGCGATATTTTTATTCAGTGAAATTTGTATTTCTTTTTAACTTACTTTTTCTTATCCGATTTTTTAGAAACTTCTACAGGTTTTACTTTCTTCTTGTAAATAGGAACAAAATACGTAACCGTATAATTGAATCCTACTCCAAAATCACCGTTGTAGGTTCGGTTGAATCCTGGAATGTATAAATTTTCGAAATTATCGGGTTGCTTGTTACTGACGAATCGCTTCAGTTGCAGACTAAAGCCCACAAACACATTGTCAAATACTTTTGCTTTTACTCCTGCTACCACTTCAATCCAGCTGGCTGTTAATCCGTTGAATTTTTGTCCCGAAGGAATTGGAGGAACTTCTCCAAAATAAGGATTGGCATTGTAGATTTTGTAGGAATTCAATTGTTGGCTAAAAGTGCTAAAACCATATCGCAGTCCTATGGAAATTATATTTTCCATGTTCAGCCAGTTTTGATAGGCATTGTAGTCAAAACCTCCTTTTAGATAGGAGCCCTTTGTCGTTGAATTCAATCGGCTATCATCCGTAGTTTTATTTTCATTTCCGAGCTCGGCAGCCAAAAAGTATTTTTTTGTCAAGCGATAATCTCCTACAAATTCAATTCCTTTATAATCTTTGTCGTATAAAGCTCTCGTCAATTTATATAAATCAACACCAACGCGTACGCCGTAACGATCCGTTTTAGCAGGAACAAGAATAATAGAATCCTTCTTTTTTGCTGATAAATCAACTTTTTTGAAAGGTTCAGGGTTTTCAGGAATTACACCATCTGTTTTTGGTGTAGGTTGCTTCGTCAGTTCGCCTTTTGGGCTCGTGTCTTGTGCTTTTGCCAAAGAAATGGACAAAACGAGGCAAAAACTAAAAAAATATTTTAATGTGTGTTTCATTTTCGTTTTCTATATTACTTTTTTCAACAGAGATATATTTTATCCATTTATCGGTGGCAATCGTATGTGAATAAGGGTTTGTTGGGTTCAATGTGAAAATCGTCTTAAAACCGCAAGCTCTTGATACAAAAATATCATTTTTGGTGTAATCAAACTGTATGTTATCTAAGTTGATTAATGCCGGATTCGAATTTCCCGAATTCAAGGTAAAGGTGTAAATAGTGGTATTATCGTTTGTTTTTAACGGAATCGAAATGGTATTGCCGTTAGCCAGGTATTTTGATTCACCGGTTGCAGTTGGATTAAAAATAATTCCATCTGTAATTCCAGCACCAACGACTTTAAGATTAGTGACATTTTTTAAAACAGAGGGATTGGCAAAATCATAAAACTGAATAAACAGTCTTGGTGTTGTAGCCGTATTGGCATCGCAAATATCATCTTTCTCACAACTGGAGAAAAATAATGTTACAACGAATATAAATAAAAGTAACTTTTTCATAAATCTTTAAAATAGGAATGGCAATGCAAAAATCAATTTCAATTGCAACAACTGCTAACTGCGACTGAACACTGAATACTAATTTCTTCTTTCCAAAAGTACAACATTTTCAACGTGATGCGTTTGCGGGAACATATCCACAGGACGCACACGAGTTACTTTATATTTCTCGTCCATCAAAGCCAGATCACGCGCTTGTGTAGCAGAATTGCAGCTTACATACACCACTTTTTCAGGAGCAATTTTCATAATTTGTTCAATTACATCTTTGTGCATTCCGTCTCTTGGTGGATCTGTAATAATAACATCAGGATGCCCGTGTTGTGCTATGAAGCTATCGTTAAAAACGACTTTCATATCTCCTACAAAGAACTCACAATTGGTGATTTCATTGCGTTCTGCATTCAATTTAGCGTCTTTAATTGCTTCAGGAACACTTTCAACACCAATTACTTTTTTGGCGTTTTTAGAGACAAACTGTGCAATAGTTCCTGTTCCGGTATACAAGTCATAAACAACTTCGTTTCCAGTTAAACCAGCAAAATCTCTCGTTATTTTATATAATTCATACGCTTGATCAGAGTTGGTTTGGTAAAAAGATTTCGCATTAATGCTAAATTTCAAACCTTCCATTTCTTCTAGGATGTAATCTCTTCCTTTGTATAATTTAATGTCAGTATCGTATAAAGTATCGTTCGCTTTATTATTGATAACATATTGCAGCGAAGTAATATGAGGGAATTTTTCGTAAATATGATCTAGAAGTAATTCTCTGTTGGCTTTATCGTTTTCAAAAAACTGAATCAAAACCATAATTTCACCAGTCGAAGCCGTACGCAACATCAAAGTTCTTAACAAACCTTCATGCGCTCTTGGGTTAAAGAAAGTTAAGCCATGCTCATTTGCAAAAGCACGAACTTCGTTTCTAATCGCATTCGAAGGATCTTCCTGCAAATGACATTTGTTGATGTCCAAGATTTTGTCCCACATTTTCGGAATGTGAAAACCAAGTGCGTTTCTGTTTCCCAAATCTTCTGTGCTGTCAATTTCTTTTTCGGTTAACCAACGGCTGTTCGAAAACGAAAATTCCATTTTATTTCTGTAAAAAAACTGTTTTTCCGAACCTAAAATCGGTTCAAATTCTGGAAGTTCCACTTTTCCTATGCGTTGCAAATGGTTTTTCACCTCATTTTGCTTGTAATACAACTGTTGGCTGTATTTCATATTTTGCCATTTACAGCCTCCACAAACACCAAAATGTTCGCAAATAGGTTCTACACGATGCTCAGAATATTCGTGAAAATGGATCGCTTTTCCTTCATAATACGCTTTACGTTTCTTGAACGTTTGCACATCAACCACATCGCCGGGAACGACATTCGGGATAAAAACCACTTTACCATCGGGAGCCTTTGCTACCGAAACGCCTTTTGCACCAGCATCAAGGACTTTTATTTGATGAAAGACAACTTTGTCTGTATTTTTCTTTGCCATAGCGCAAAAATAAGCGTTTGAATGGTTTTATAAATTCAAATTGTGAAATATTTTCAAAAAGTATTAATTTTTATTTGGGCCCAATCTCGCTTTCCGCTGCAAACCCGCAATTCCGTAAGCTGGAACGCTAAGCCCGTAAAGGAGCTTCCTTCAGTCGCTCTTTACGGGCAAGAGTTCCAAAGCTTTCGGTGCTGCGGTTTTTTTGCTATAAACGAAGTTCACTGAACACATCTGAAAAATAAAGTTAAGTGAAGTAATCGGGGGCGGGATTGGTGATGAGAATTTGATTATTTTAACTATATTCATTTTTGCCTTTAGTGTTATTCGTAGGCTTAAAGGTTGAATTATGTGAATTATGTAATGTTTTTGTTTAATTTAGTAATATTTCATTAACTTAGTGTCAATATATTTGTAATATTAAAACTAAAAAATATAATTAATCTAAAATCGATTCAACATGAAACAATTATCCAACATCAGCGCAACTTTTAAAAAGTCTTTATTATTAATCGCACTTTTATTTTCTCAAAGTCTTATTTGGGCATAAGATAAAACAGTGGATGTAAATTTGAATGTGAATAAAGAAGGAAGTGACTGGTATGCACAGCCCTGGATTTTAGTAGTTGGTGGTGCGGTTTTTATAATAATAATAGTAGCTCTTTTAAGGGGTAAAAAGTAATCAACTTAATCAGTAACGATCAATAAGATGGGTGTAAATTGACTTTTGTAAGGTCAATTTATACCCATTTTTCGATTAAAAAAGTAGTTGACCCAATAAGGGCAATAATTACGAAACGGTATTGTCTTTTTTCTTGATTAATTCATAGTTAATTATCGTAGGCAGATAAAAACATAAATCGGCAGTGATTTTTCCAAGTATAATTCCCATAAAATAATTCCCGGTCAATAATGGCATCCAATACATACAAAACGGACGAATGAAAAAGAAATCCAAAATAGCAGGATAACCAAACTCCAAAATCAAATTCTTTACTAATAAAAGGGTTTCCCTTAAAGTGGTTTTTTGCCCTAGTTCTTGATTCTTTTTGGCCTGTTTTTTATACGATTGCGCAATTATGATTACATAAAATGCCAAATACTCAGCAAACGTTATCAAATAAGCCGTAGTCAAACCGCTAAGAATTCTGCTAAATTGAGAACTCAACAAAGCTGAACTTGTGGCTGCCAATTCTGCATATTTGTATCGGTCAAACCATTCTTTAAAATTCGATTTATTAAACATTTTGGGGGTAATTAATTTTGTTTTTAAAAAAAAATAGTCCAAAAATGGAATATTTTTAGTTGTTATTGTGTTTGTGAGCATGGATTGTAGCTCCCAGATATTACTCTTTCTTTAGGTTTTAATCTCCTCTATCTTGTTTGAGTAAGTGGTTTCTTTAATATTGCGATGTCCAGGAGTGTTTATCATAAAAATTAATGTAATTCCAATAAATATAGCATTATGTATAACGTGAAGCAGAAATCCTAGAATAAATCCATAACGAACTCTTAGAAAACCAATAAATAATCCTAACACTATTTGTGGCGCTACTAATATTGGCGATAAAAGTAGAATTGTATAGGAAAATTTAAAATTGTTAATGTGGATCACTCCAAATAGTATAGCAGAAAAATAAAAAATGAATTTGTATCTCTTTTTCCAAAAGGAAGTTAGAAAAGTCTCTATTTTTTGCTCATTTCGAAAACCAGAAAGTGAAACTAATGAAATGATAAAATTGAATAAATAATTTTTTTTATAACGGAGATACGATCGAAAAATTAGTTCTTCAATAAATGGCCCAATAACAACAGTAAAAAGTAGCACCGACCAAATTGGCCATGTCATGATTACATCATTTAACTTGTGGTCTTCAGAATTGACAAGTCCCATCGTTTCTAATGCGCTTATTAGTGTAATCAAAATTCCCATTAGAGGTACTTCAATTATTAATAGTGACAAGAGTTTTTTTGATTTTTCAGTCAAAGTAAGTTCGGGTGCCGATTGGTCCGTAGGATTTCTTATAAAACCCATTAAATCAGTATAGTTTTCTTTTATTGTATTCCACATATTACTGTTTCGATCATTTGAGTTTATAGTTTAAAAGAGCATATAAATTATGGAAATCTGCCAAAAGGGAGGGATGAAAGGCTAGTTTCTATTATCAAAAACACAAAAGTCCAAATCAATTGATTTGGGCTTTTGTGTGCGTTTTGGAAAATAACGTTATTTTAAAAATGCTAAAGGTGCTTGCACTTTTATTTTTATAGCATCAAAGTTATTAGAGTTTATTCCAACTAAGCCATAAACAGTTTCTCCTTTTTTAATTGTTTTTCCATTGATATTGTAATTATTCAAATCAGCATTGAATTTTTTGTTAGCGGAACTAGCAACAATCATATTCCCACCTGCAATTCCAGGTCCAAGAATTAAACCTACAGGAAAAGAACTAGTCGTTCCAGGATTATTGTAGGAATTAGTCTCAGTTTTGTAAATCTGTAAAGGTGATAAAAGTAAAAACCATAAATAAGAGGCAGGACTCTGTTTTAAAGTTTTGTAAATCGTTTCTTTTTCCATTAAATACAGAGTGGCGTCATTTTCATAACTAAGCGAAATGTCTGTGCCAAAAACTAGATCTCTGTTGCTGTTATTGGTAACTTTAATGGCAATCAGTTTTACCGTTTTACTCTTTTCTTTTTTGGCGTATTTATTATCTAATAAATCATATTTATATTCTAAAGAAACATCATTCGTTGCATTTTTTGAAACGTAGTTAATGTTTTTAGGATCAATGGATTTGTAACCAGATGCACAACTGTTTAGCAGTAAGGCGCAAGAGGATAACACGATAATTTTTAAAATTCGCATAAGTAATTTATTTTGTAAGGTTAATTTTGGTGGCGCAAACTTAGTAAATTTCTTAATAAATAAAATAAATTTTAGAAATAAATATTGAATTATTTGTAGGATTAAAGAGAGTATTGTTTTTTGAATTATTTGACCTGCAAAGCCAAAGTAATTGCTTTATCGGCTAGTGGCGCCATTACTTGATAACCTGTTTTATTGGGATGCACACCATCATTCGAATAATCAGTTTTTAAACCCTGATTTTTATCAACCATTTCCGAATAATAATCGACATACACAATTTCATTTGCAAGAGCGTAATTCTTCAGGATTTCGTTCAATGTTTTGATTTTAGCAATCGGTTCTTGGTTGGGTTTCCAAGGAAAGTCGTAAGCCGGCAAAACGGAACACAGAATTACTTTGATGTGGTTTGCTTTCGCCAATTCAATCATAGAGAAAATATTATCCCGAATCATTTCAATGGTCGTAGGACCTGTGTTTCCTGCAATATCATTGATTCCTGCAAGAATTACAACAGCGGTGGGTTTTAAGGCGATGACATCGGCTCTAAAGCGCAGTAGCATTTGTGGCGTGGTTTGTCCGCTAATACCCCGATTAACATAAGGTTTGCCAGAGAAATATTCCGGATCAACGGTACTCCAAAATTCGGTTATGGAATCCCCCATAAAAACAATCCTTTTTTGTCCCACTTCTGCAGATTTTAAAACAGTGTTTTCATTTTGGTAACGATTTAAATTGGGCCAGTCTTGAGCCTTTACATTTCCTCCCATAAAGATTGATAATACTAGTAAACAGTAAATTAATTTTGTTTTTCTCATTTGTTCCTAGTTTTCATAGTTATAAATTAATATGCGTTACGTCTAACAAACGTAACAAATTCGCATTTGGAAACCTAAGCATAACTCCATGTCGCTGTTCTTGATCTAATGATTTTAAACATTTTTTAAAATTTCGTTAAAAAAACCAGTTTCTGAAAGTGTTTTTTGACAAATGAACTAAATTTGAGTAAATTAAAAAATAGAATTATGAAAAGAAATGCAACCGCAGTTTGGAATGGTTCACTAAAAGAGGGAGCCGGGAAATTATCGACACAAAGTAAAACGTTAGAAAATACCCAATATTCATTCAAATCCCGATTTGAAGAAGGAGTAGGAACAAATCCTGAAGAGTTAATAGCAGCGGCGCACTCAGGCTGTTTTACGATGCAGCTTTCGGCCTATATTACTGAAGCCGGTTTTGAAATTGAAAGTATCGAAACCAAATGTGATATTGATTTAGTAGATGGTACGATTGTAAGTTCTCATTTAACAGTCAATGCAAAGGTAAAAGGGATTTCTGACGATGCTTTTCAACAAGAAGTTTCAAAAGCAGAGAAAAACTGTCCCGTTTCTAAAGTATTGAACGCTGCTATTTCTACCACTGCGACTCTAGTATAAAAATAAAGATTGATATAAAAAAGGCTCGGTTTTAGACAAACCGAGCCTTTTCTATTTTATATAGATGATTGGATTAGTCAAATAAATCCGAAGACAAGTAACGATCGCCACGGTCACAGATAATGGCAACAATCACTCCTGATTCTAAAGTATTGGCAATTTTTACAGCTGTAGCTACAGAACCACCGCTGCTCATTCCGGCAAAAACACCTTCTTCAAGCGCTAAACGTTTAGTCATTTCGCGGGCTTCTTGTTCAGTTACTTCTATAATAGAATCTACTTTAGAAGCATCAAAAATTTTTGGCAAGTATTCTTGCGGCCACTTTCTAATTCCAGGAATTTGGGAGCCGTCACTTGGTTGTGTTCCTATGATTTGAATGGCTTGGTTTTTCTCTTTCAAATAAGTAGAAGTCCCAATTATAGTTCCAGTTGTTCCCATTGCTGATACAAAATGTGTTACCGTTCCCTCGGTATCATTCCATATTTCTGGCCCAGTAGTTTTATAATGTGCTTTCCAGTTGTCCTCATTTGCAAATTGGTTGAGCATAATATAACCTCCCTCAGCCACTTTTTTATCCGCATAATCTCTGGAACCTATAATTCCTGTACTTGCTGGAGTTTGAATTACAGTAGCGCCATAAGCAAGCATCGTTTGTGTGCGTTCCTTGGTTGAATCATCGGGAAGTACTAACTCGATTTCTATATTGAATAATTGTGCTATCATCGCCAAAGCAATTCCGGTATTTCCACTGGTAGCCTCTATGAGTTTGTCTCCTTTTTTGATTTCGCCTCTTTCCAGTGCGGATTTAATCATGTTGTAGGCAGCCCTATCCTTTACGCTTCCACCGGGATTATTTCCCTCTAGCTTCAATAAAAGTTTTACATTCTTATTTTGTACCAAATTGACCGTTTCCACTAAAGGGGTATTGCCAATGAGGTCTAATAATTTTTTTGGTTTCATATTATTTTATCTCTTTTATTTTTACTTCAGTCGTGGTGGTATTCATTACGATAGATTTTGCAGGAATTGATTTTGTCACCCATGAATTTCCACCAATGATACTGTTTTTACCAATCACTGTCTCGCCCCCCAAAATAGTTGCATTGGCATAAATACAAACATTTTTCTCCACGGTAGGATGTCTTTTAGAATTTTTCATGTCTTTACTTACACTTAACGCACCGAGAGTTACTCCCTGATAAATTTTTACGTTTTTTTCGATGACGGTAGTTTCTCCAATTACGATTCCGGTGGCATGATCAATAAAGATTGGGGATGCAATAGTTGCGCCTGCATGAATATCAGTTCCGGTGATTCGATGCGCATATTCACTCATCAATCTGGAAAACAACAAAAGATCCAAGAGGTACAATTCATGACTCAATCTATAGATTGCAATGGCGTAAAAACCAGGGTAGGTCAAATACACTTCTTCGATGCTGTTTGAAGCAGGGTCATTTGCTAAAAAATAATTGGCATCTTGATTCAGTTTTTCAAGAACTAAAGGCAAGGATTCAAAAAATTTATCCCACATAGAATCGCATAGGGCATGCGGTTTTTTGCAAGCGATGGCTGATATTTCTTTAAACTGCTTTTCAAGTTCCTCAATGCTTTTATTTAGTGGAGCATTGGTGTCGAATAAAGAAAAAAATAGAAGCTCCGTAAAAGCCTCTGTTTTTGTTTTGATGCTATAATTGATGGTAAAACCATTTTTTAAAGCACTAATATTTTTGATAATCAGATCTTTTGTCATGATTATAGAATTGAATTGTTATATGAAAACTGTAAAAGTAAGGCGTTTTTAGAAAAAGAAGCAAAAAATTGATAAAGAAATTTTGAAGATGTGGCATAAATGCAAGGAAATGAAAGTCTATTCGATTTTATAAATTTAGCAGTTGATTCAAATTTTTGGTTAATGAAAAATAAAAGGTTTTAATATGTAAATTAGCAAGAAAAATAATTTGCATGGATACGAATACTACTTTCATAAGCGATATCTCAAAAAAGGAATTCCCTGTTGCGGATAAAGTTTCCGGAAAAACAATCAGAAATCCCATATTAGCCTTAATCCAAAAAGATTATCCTGATTTTAGCAGTGATGAATTTCTTTCTATCGGTGAGTTAAACCTGTATAGGGAAAAGTACATTTCAAATTACTTACTGGTTGAAATAGGGGAGCTTTCTAATCTGGAAGCTAAGGTTATTGGTTCTTTAGAGGAAGATAGATCTCTGGTAAGTACAGTGGAAGAGGAGATTGGTGTTCGCACTTTTGGTCAAGTAATAGCAGATAAAGTTGCAGCTTTTGGCGGAAGCTGGAAATTTATAATTCTTTTTGGAGTATTTATTGTTTTGTGGATTTTGGCTAATATTTATATTCTAATGAATAAAGGATTCGATCCTTATCCGTTTATTTTGTTAAATTTAATTTTATCCTGTCTAGCAGCTCTTCAAGCGCCGGTTATTATGATGAGTCAAAATCGTCAGGAAGAGAAAGACAGAGAAAGGGCGAAAAAAGACTATATGATTAATCTGAAATCAGAACTCGAAATCAGAATGCTTCATGAAAAGTTGGATCATTTGATTATGCACCAACAGGAAGAGTTAATAGAAATTCAAAAAGTTCAAATCGAAATGATGAATGATATTTTGACTCGAATAAGTAAATAAGATTTATTGGTCCCAAAAATAGTTAAAACTATGCACTTTAGTGCATTTCGCTTTTAGCTTCTAAAAATGTACATTTGAATATGGATTTTCAAAGAACAAATGGACATACAGTATCAAGATTATCAGTTCATATAGTTTGGGCTACAAAGTATAGGTATGCAGTTTTGCAAGGTGATATAAAAATGCGTTGTAGAACTATTTTGATACAAATATGTGAAGCAGAAGGAGTTCAGATACTAAAGGGAGTTGTATCAAAAGATCATGTCCACATGCACATTGAATATCGCCCATCCCAAGATGTAAGTACTTTGGTTAAATTAATGAAAGGACGTTCTTCAAAAAAACTACAAATTGAATTCCCAGACCTAAAAAGAAGATATTGGGGACGTCATTTTTGGGCAATAGGTTTTGGATGTTGGAGCACGGGTAATATCACTGATGAAATGGTAAATCAATATTTGGAACATCACAGAAACCCGAATGAAAATAATAATGATAACTTCATAATTGAAGACTAGCAACCATGCAGACTTTAAGTCTGACAACCAAATCTATGGACTTTCAGTCCATAGTGGTTTAGTTATACGGTTACTTATGTGTTTTTAGGTAATGTAAAAATAAAACTTGCTCCATTGTTTTCTTCAGATTCAATGTAAATTTTACCTGATTTTCCTTCGATTATTTTTTTAACGATTGATAAACCAATACCAGTGTTTTCCTGCACATCACGAGCTAAAATCGTTTGAAATATCCCAAACACTTTTGTGTGATAACTTTCAGCAATTCCTGGTCCATTGTCTTTTATGGTAAATTGATGGAAATCAGGTAAAGATGCATAAGTGCATTCAATTTTCCCTATAGCTTTGTCGTTGTGATTTACCGCATTTGTAATGAGGTTACTGAAAATCTTGAATATTAATTTTTTTTCGGCAATAATAACAGGGAAATCATCTGCAATATAAACTTCAAATCCTTCAGAAGGAACCGTAGTTTCGACAATTTTTATCAGCATTTTCTTCAAATCTAAAGCTTCGCTGGCTTTTTTTGAGTTTTCAATGCGGGAATATTCCAGGACACCATTAATTAAATTCTCCAGCCGCACGATTCTTCCTTGCAGTAATTTAAAATTTTTGTGAACGTCATCCGTCGCACCAACTAAATCTTCCTGAATCCATTCTGAAAGGCTGTAGATTGCCCTTAATGGAGCTTTTAGGTCGTGTGAAATAACATAAGCAAATTGATCTAATTCCTCATTTTTTTTCTTTAAAATGAGTAGGGCATTGCGTAATTTTTCTTCTTCCGTTCGTCGGTTGATTATATCGTAATTCAGTATTTTATTCTTTTCTATTATTTTAAAAAGAAATAAGGCAGTTAATAGAAACAATGCAATTAATACAATGGATTCAATCAGGTTGAATAGTAAAGTACGATTCCATGACTTTGCGTCAAAATCCATTCCGTAAACAGCAATAGTTTTGCCTGTAATGTTGTCTTTTATAGGGATATATGCGCTTACCCACGTTCCCCATCTGTCAGTAGAAGGTTCTGTAATAATCTCTTTTTCGTTCTTGAAAGATTGATGCGTAGTTATATCAGCTTCTGTGTACTCTTGACCGGGTGGTGAGTAATCTTTAGAGTTTTCTGGTTCCGAATCAACAATGAAGTATACTTTTTGGTTTTTTTGAGTTAACAAATAAGCAAATCTGGCTTCTGGATTGACTCGGATGACTTCTTTTAAATTATTTTTTAAAATCTGATATTCCGGTTTACTAATGTCGTTGGGTTTTATTTCCAGCTTTTTTAAATATTCTTTAGGCAGTGTTACTTCAATAGATTTTGCAATTTGCAATACTCTTTTAGTTCGATCCTCACTAAATCTGACATAGGTAAAATACAGATAAAATATTCCCAAAGCTAGAATTGTAAAAAACACTATTTTTTCTATCGATATTTTTTTCAGATACTTTTTCTTCATAGATGCTAAAATATATCGTGTTTTTAATTTAGGGAAAAAAAATAATTATGTATTACAATTAATCTAAGGGGTTCCTTTCTTCAAAAATAAGATTTTTTATGGCTTTCAAAGCTTTTAAATTATTTTAATTTAAAAATTGTTTTTAGGGAAATAAATGCGAGTAAATTTATTTTGATTTACTTGTGGAAAGTTTTGAAAAAGCAAAAATAAAGTTGTCACTCAATAGTGTTTATAAAGGTAACCGGCAATCATAAAAAGGCCATTAATAATCGCCATTCCAATGATTAAATTTTTGTAGTTTCTTTGTTTGTCTACAAAGTGCAAACCTACAATTCCTAAAAATAATAGGGTAGTATAAATAGCTGGATACATTTGAAAAGCAGCTGCGAAATTGCCTCTCAAAAGTAACACTAATCCTCGCTGAAATCCGCATCCCAAACATTCCACTCCAAACAGTGTTTTGCTCAAACAAGGAATCATGTATTTTTCTAAATCCAATTATTTTGTTTTTACAATTTTACAAAAAAATAAGAAACGAATGAGATAATAAATTGATGCAATTTTAAATTTAGTACTTTTGGAAACTGATAGATAAAGAGATGAAAAAAATTATAATTCCAATAATGGTTGTGGCCATAATTATTGCTTTGTACGAGCAGGTGAGTGCCCAGAAAAATGTGTATGTAATGGTAATTGCAATCGTAATTTTTATGATGGGAATGATGCAATTGAGTGCCAAGATACCAAGTAAAAATCAAGATAAAGAAGACGAAAATGTTTAACAAAGGCGATAAGGTTTCAGTGCTTGACGAGGCTATAAACGGAGTGGTGCTTTCAGTCAAAGAAAAGGAAGTTTCGATAGAAACAGAGGATGGATTCGTGATGACATTTTTTGTCAAAGAGTTGATTAAGGTAAACTCTTCCAGTAACTTAATGGATTCTATTAGAAGAATTAATGTAGATGAGATTGCAAAGGAAAAAGAGATACCAAAACCACGCAGTTTTGTCAAAGAACGCAAAGACAAACACGAAATTTCAGCCCCTGAGTTTGATTTGCACATCGAAAAATTGGTCCCTAATAAACGCGGAATGTCTAATTATGATATTCTTACTTTGCAAACTGAAACAGCAAAACGACACATAGAATTTGCTATTCGAAATCGCATTCCGAAGATTGTTTTTATCCATGGTGTTGGCGAAGGAATCTTAAAAGCGGAGCTTGATTTCTTATTAGGCCGTTATGACAGTATCGCTTTTCAGGAAGGGAATTATCAAAAATACGGACAAGGTGCAACAGAAGTTTTTATCAAACAAAGCACCAAATAATATTGTTTTAGATTCTTTTTGTCAATAAAAAAAACGTCAGTCAGAGAAATTTTCGAATGAAAATGGGCTCTTTAACTGACGTTTTTTATGCTTAAAATAGGCTTTACTAGTGGTTTAGTTTGCCTAATATTTGGGGTTAATTAGTGGTATAAAGATCACCATAAATGTAACGATCCCCCAGTTTAAAATCATTGCTTCCTTTCTTCATAGTAACATTTTTAAGCACTATGGTATGTTTAAATCCAGAGCCAAATGCAGTGGTAGTTACTTCTACAATTCCGCTTATATTCGAAACTCCCGCTGCAGCAATCCATTCTTCACTTATGACAGGAGTAGAAGGAACGGTTGTGTTACAAAAATAGCTTCCAGTAAGTAAGCCGGAGAATAATCGGTAAGTAAGCTTGTTCTTAGAATCACCAATAAGTCCGGTTCTTGGCGTATTTAATGACGTTGCTGCACTTGCAATAAGTGTAGGATCTATGTCCAAAGTAAGGGCTTCACTACTATTGTAATTGTAAATCTGGTTAGATGAACTACATTTTTCTACTGTTTGGTCAAATCCGAAAGGTAATGCGTTTGCTGAGGTAACATAATCACCAAAAGGGAATGTTTCATAAACCTGAGTTCCGCTATTTTTAGCAAAAGTGACATTCTTGAAAACGATATTGTGATTGTAACCGGTAATTCTCGTGCTGTTATCAGTAGCGCTTGTGGTTTTTACGGCAGTGGTAAATATTTGTATTTTTCCGGCGGTAGCAGTCCATTGATCCGTTACAGTAGGAGTTACAGGAGGTATAGTTTCACAAATATTTGCCGTAGAGATGGTTCCGTTATAAAAACGGTAAACTAATCTGTTTGCGCTGTTTATATCGATGATTGTTGGTGCGCCAATCAAACTTGGTTCATTTGTAAAAGAATTTTTAGGTATTTCGAGAATTAATGATTCTTTATCTTTCAGTTTGTAAATGATATTATTGGTAGCGCAACTTTGTGTGGCAACAGCTTCAAAACTAATATCTTCTTGTATTAAATTACCGTCATCACAGCTATTCAGGAACAAGGCAACAAACAACAGGCTTACAACTCTTTTCATTTTTATAATATTTGAAACAAAAATAGAATTTTTAATTTGTTCCAATTACATTCCTATTCAAAAACATGGAATTTAACAACATATTAGTTTTTTAAATTTTAAAGAAAGGCTGTTGAAGCTTTATCGAAATGGATGGATTACGGTAATTTAAAGCGAAAACAAATCAGTATCTTTGCCACAATTTATAGCATATATGAGACTTAATAAATACTATTTAGCCGCTTTTTCCGCCTTTTTTATTTGGGGATTTTTTAGTTTAGCATTAAAACCGTTACATAATTACCCTTCTTTGGATATTTTATTTTACCGCGTTTTTTTTAGTGTTGTTACCATGCTATTGATTAATCTTTGCTTTAGAAAAAAAGTACTGAAAAAAGACTGGAATCAGTTCAAAAGTATGACTGCAAAACAAAAACGAAGTGTTGTTGTTTTGACGCTTGGAGGCGGCGTGTTTTTGTCTTCAAATTGGTTTGTTTTTATATATGTAATGAATCATATAAGTGTAAAAGCAGCTTCGTTAGCTTATTTAATATGTCCCATTTTGACTACGATATTGGCTTTTTTTATATTGAAAGAAAAATTGAGTAAATGGCAATGGTTTGCTGTGCTGTTAAGTGTTTTTAGCTGTGTTTTATTATCATTAAATCATTTTGAAGATATCTTTTATAGCCTTATAACTGCAGCAACTTATGCTTTGTATATTATTAGTCAGCGAAAAAATAGTGAAATGGATAAATTTTTGGTGTTAACTATTCAGTTGGTCTTTACAGCGCTGATTTTGATCCCTTTTTATCCAACTTATAGCGGAACGTTGCCTACAGAAACTTTATTCTACGGTTGTTTGTCAGTAATTGTGGTTTGTTTTACAATTATCCCTTTATTTTTAAACTTGTACGCACTGAAAGGAATTAATTCTTCAGCCGTTGGGATTATGATTTATATAAATCCAATAATTGGGTTTTTGATTGCTATTTTTTATTACAAAGAACAAGTTAGTGTGCTTCAATTGTTTTCTTATTTTCTGATTTTGGTTTCTATCGTGGTGTTTAATGAGAAACTCCTATTTCCCAGAAAAATGAAAGTAGTTCCATCAGAAATAGAAGGCTTAAAATAATTTTTATAATTTTCAAATAATGAAAAAAGTATATCTCGATAATGCCTCTACTACTGCCATTCGCTCTGAAGTGATTCAGGAAATGACCAAAGTGATGACGGAAGATTTTGGAAATCCATCATCAACGCATAGTTTTGGCAGAAATGCCAAAAGCATTTTAGAACTTTCCAGAAAATCTATAGCAAAGCAATTGAATATTGCTGCACAGGAAATTATTTTCACATCCTGCGGAACTGAAGCCAATAATTGGATTCTTCGTTCGGCAGTCAAAGATTTAAAAATAAAACGTATAATAACCAGTAAAATAGAGCATCATGCCGTTTTGTATACGCTGCTGGCGTTGCAAACTGAGTATGATATTCAAGTCGATTATGTTGCGGTTAAACCAAATGGTGAAATTGATATTACGGATCTAGTGGAGTTGCTTTCACAGGAAACAAAAACTTTGGTTAGCCTGATGCATGTCAACAATGAAACAGGAACTATTTTGGATTTAGAAAGAGTAGTACGCATTTGCAAGCAGCACAATGCATTATTCCATTCAGATACAGTACAGTCTATAGGAAAAACAGAAATAGATTTACAAGCTATTCCTGTTGATTTCATAGTAGCTAGTGCGCATAAATTTCACGGGCCTAAAGGTGTTGGATTTGCTTTTGTTCGCAAGAACTCCGGTTTGCAACCTTTGTTTTTTGGAGGTGAACAAGAAAAAGGATTAAGGGCAGGGACTGAAGCACTGCATCAAATTGCCGGAATGGCAAAAGCATTAGAACTTTCCTACACTAATTTACAAACGGAAAGAACTTATATCTCCGAATTAAAAAGCTATTTGATTAGTCAACTTGAAATTGAATTTCCAGCATTTGTGATAAACGGAACTGTCGATGGATTCTATAATATGTTGAATGTTTTATTGCCTTTTTCAGAAGATAAAACGGCAATGATTTTATTTCATCTCGATATGAAAGGAATTGCAGTTTCCCGCGGAAGTGCATGCCAATCAGGTACGATAAAACCATCTCATGTTTTAGCTGAAATGCTTTCTCCTGAAGATTTGAAAAAACCAAGTTTGCGTATTTCTTTGAGTCATTATAATACAAAAGAGGATATTGATTTGCTAGTAGAAGCATTGAAAAGTTTATAAGAAATGGACTGAAAAGAAGGTTTTTTTGTTGTTGTGACTACCATGAGGAATTATTATAGTTTTAGATATATGGCAGTCATAAAAATATGTCAGAATTTATTTATATTTTTTGGTGAGTACAATGATTTGATCCGATAAATCATTTATGGCGTGAACTACTTTTTTTCTTTTTTCATTAGGATTTGGAAGTACGGTATGGAAAACGGTTACAATAGGTTTGTTTAAAGCCAGTATGTTATCTCCATATTCCCCACCAAAAAGACCAAATTCATCTTGGATACAAACTAATCCAATATCACTTCTTTCGTTTATTTTTTCAGCAACCAGTCTGTAATCATCTAAAAAAAAGAACGTAAAATATATTCAACTTCATCACCATATTGAAAATGATATTCATTATTTTGTAAAGCGCATACTTCAATTGGTAATGTATTGCCAAAAACAGTTTTCACTGCATTTACAATATCATTTGAAAAAGTTGCTATTCCACACTCTCTAGGCGGATACGTACTTACAATTAGCATTTTTATTCCTTTTTCAAATTTCATGGCAATTCTTTTTTTTTAAGGTTGTTTTTTCAATTCAAGAAGTAATTCATGAATATTCATTTTAGCAACGGCAATATGTTTGTCAGCCGCACCATAGTATATATAGAGGTCCTCTCCAAATAACGAATGACCCGTTGGAAAAACAATATCGTTGACTTCACCTTCTATTTCCCATTGTTTCGTTGGAGAAAAAAGCGGATAGGGCAATCTGGATATCTCCATTTCAGGTTTTTCTAAATGTAATAAAGCAGCCTTTGCATGGTAGATTCTCCCAGTTGTAGTTTCGTGTACCCCATGATAAATTAATAACCATCCATCAGCAGTTTCAATTGGGGGTACCCCGGCTCCAATGTAGCTCATTTCGTATGCATCTTTTGGGTCTAAAATAATATGATCGGTCAAGTTCGTTAGATAGTCTTCCCAAAAAGATAGCGTTAAATCTTTCCAGTTATCAAACTTTACAATTTGGATACCCGGCCAAATTCTATGCAAAAGAACAAATTGTCCGTTTATTTTTCTGGGGAACAATACCAAATCTTTATCACGTAATAAGCGGGTTTCGTCACCTTTCAGCCCTATTTGCGCAAAAAGATTATAGTATTCATGGTATTTTGGATTTAGTTTCGTTGCATTGCAAAAATTTACATAGCTTTCATATTCCTGATAGTTAACTTGGGGAGTAATTATTCCATGTTTTTCAAAATGAATTAAATCTTTTGAAGTAGCAAGCGCTCCCATGGCATTGATACCATCATAAGCTGTATAAGTTATGTAGTACGTATCCTCAATTTTTACAATTCGAGGGTCTTCCACTCCCTGTTTTTCATAATCAAATTCCCGGGTAATAATAGGTTGTTCCATTCTTTCGACTATTTTCAGAGGCCCTTCCATCCTTGCATATCCAATGGCAGAATAGTGTCCTTTTTGCGCTGCTCGGTATAAAATATGAACTGTATTGCCCTCTTGATAAATACCAGGATTTAAAACCCCTGTATTTTCAAATTCTTTGTCAGTGGGGCTCAGAATTATTCCTAGCTTTTCTATTGTAACCATGGTTTATATTCTTTTCTAATTCAATATTAATTTCATTAATCTATTTTTTTTGCTCTTTCAGTTTTGCTTTTTCCTGTTTTTTAAAATAACCCCGAAATAGAAAATTGTGCTTCAAGGCTTCCATATTTTCGTTTAAACGGAAACTAGCTTCTTTAATATTTGCCATAGTGGAATCTATTTTCAAAACTAATTTTGGATCGTTTGATAGATAATTTATGGCTCCTTTTCCTTCCTTAACATTTGCGATCGTTAAGTTGAGATTGCTTAACACTTTATTTATTTCTGCGCTAGATTTGTCTAAATTGTGTACAATTGTTTTGATATTATTGGCCACAGCAGTGTCTTTCATTACACCAATCACATTATTTTTATTATCTAATGAGCCAATAAGATTATTCAATTTTGTTACAGACTCGGTAGTTAATTTTCCTGTTATTTTTAAATAGTGCATGGTTTCCTTTAAATCTTTTGCTAAAGTAGAGTCTCTAATCAATAGGCCAATTGTTCCTTTTCCCTCGTTTATTTGTGACGTAATTTCAAGTAAATCTGCCGTAAGATGAGCTGCATTTCTATTGGTAACTCCCAGAGTATTTAACATCTCATCTGTGCGAACGCGGTTCATCGATTTTATTTCGTCTCCGGGCTCAACCGGAAGCGATATTCCTTTGCCGGGTATAATATTGATGATCATACTTCCCACCAAACCATCAGAGCCTATGATGGCAACTGCATCTTTTTTTATATGACTAAAAAGGGTTTTGTCAATGATCATATCTACTTCTATAACAGAATCATTGACCATATTGATTCCTCGTACCGTTCCTGAATTTACTCCTGAATACCGCACGTTATTGCCTATTTGTAAACCATTTACGTTATTGAATACCGCTTTTAAATGGTTTGTTTTCCCAAACATTTTTTGCTTGTCCCCAATAAAATAGACGGCTACAATAAAAATTAGTAACCCAATAATTACAAAGATTCCAAGACGTATTTTTTGTGATGCTGTTTGTTTCATTTCTATCCTTATTTAAAAAATGCTTGTACTTTAGGATCAGTTGAGATTGATAGTTCTTCAAAAGTTCCTTCGATATAATTCTTACCTTCTACCAATAATATCATTCTATTTGAAATTACTCTCGCGCAGTCAACATCATGAGTAATTATGATTGATGATGTATTGTATTTTTCCTGAATGGATTTCATTAGCATCAGAATTTCTTTTGCAGTAATAGGATCTAACCCAGTCGTAGGTTCATCATAAAGAATTATTTTGGGTCGAAGGATTAGCGTTCGTGCCAAAGCAATTCTGCGTTTCATTCCTCCCGAAAGTTCTTCCGGCATTAAATTTATCGTATTTGCTAAACCTACACTTTCTAGGGCTTCCATCACCAGTGGCGTGGTGTCTTTGATTACTCCAAATTTTTTGGTGTGACGCCGTAACGGAAATTCTAGATTTTCTCTAACCGTCATAGAATCATAGAGCGCGCTTCCCTGAAAAAGAAATCCAACTTCTGTTCGAAGTTCGTCTAATTCCTCCCGGTCGAGCTCACTGATATCCTTTCCCATCACTTGAATAGAGCCTCTGTCATGTTCTTCCAATCCGATGAGACATTTTATCATTACGGATTTTCCGGAGCCGGATTTCCCCATGATAACCAAGTTTTCACCTTCATACAAGACCATGTTGAAACCATTTAATACGTGATTTTCACCATAGCTCTTCATCAGATCTTTGATTTCTATAATGGGTTTTAAATTTGGAACTGTTGTATCCATATTAATCTATAAATCATAAAAAATATCAGTAACAAAAACCGCGATAAAATCAATAATAAAGAGAAGCATTGAAGTGAAAACCACCGCAGAATTTGCCGCTAAACCTACACCTGCCGTTCCTTTTTTGCAATAATACCCTTTAAAACAACCGACTAATCCTATGGCAAAACCAAAAAAGAAGGTTTTAATTGTTGAGGGTATTAGATCGCCAAATTCCAGAGCATTAAATACCTGATTGAAATATAATAAAAAAGAGACATTTCCTTTTAAGTTCTCTACCAAGTAGGAGCCGAAAATTGCGATAGCATCTCCAAAAAAAACTAATACGGGAAGCATAAAAGTGGTAGCCAAAATACGGGTGACCACTAAATATTTAAAGGGATTTGTTCCTGAAACTTCCATTGCATCAATCTGTTCTGTTACTCTCATGGAACCTAATTCGGCACCAATTCCTGAACCAATTCTACCAGCACAAATTAAAGCGGTAATAATAGGGCCAATTTCTCTAATGATGGAAATACTCACCATGGAGGGCATCCAGGAAACAGCACCAAATTCTTGAAGGGTAGGCCGTGATTGTAAGGTGAAAACTAAACCTATGATAAATCCAGTTACAGCAACAAGAAGTAAGGAACGATTTCCCATATTAAAACATTGACGAAGAAATTCTTTGAATTCTGAAGGAGGCTTAAATGCTTCCTTGAAAAAACGACCGGCAAAATAGGAGAGTTCACCTATTTCAAGTAGAAAATTTTTGAATAATTCTATTATTTTAAAAATACTATTCATTAGTCTATGAATTAATTTTTAACAGAAAATGGCTACTCAAATATACGATTATTTGTCTGAATATCAGAGATTTTGAATGTTTGTTAATTTGTTTTTTTGATGGTTTTGTCGAAAAAAAAGGCATTTAGAAAAATAGAGATACTTATAGAACGGTTCTTTTTATTTTTCAATAAGAGAAATTTCACTTCAATGGTTCATTGTCGTGAGGGGAAAATATTCTTCGGGAAACGTTATCCATTAATAGCTTTTTTTTGCGGAAATGGAATAAATAATTAAAAGACGATTATCGTTTGTTTATTCCTGTTTTTTATCCATTTCTCCATTTCACCGACCCAAAATACAATACTTGAAACTGCTAAGGTTAATAGGAACTCATAGATAGTTAGTGGTTGTGTTTTAAAAATTTGATTAAAGAAAGGGGTATAAATAATCATAAACTGTAATGCAACAGTAATTAATAAAGCACCGAGCATGGGTTTATTGGAGAATAATCCAATCTTAAAAATGGATTGCTGGGAACGAATTACCATTACGTGACCCAGCTGACTGAAACAAAGTACCGTAAAAGCCATCGTTTGCCAATGTGAGTTCGCAACGTGTATTGCATAGGCTTGCATCGCAATGGTGACAACACCCATTAAAAATCCCACCCACAAAATATGTACCGCCATACCATTTGAAAAAATATTTTCTTGCGGATTTCTGGGTGGTCGTTTCATGATGTTTGATTCGGATGGTTCTGAAGCTAGTGCTAATCCGGGTAAACCATCGGTAACTAAATTAATCCAAAGAATATGTATGGCCAACAACGGAATGGGCAATGCGAAAAATGGGGCTAAAAATATTGCCCATATTTCTCCAGAATTTCCAGTCATAATATACTTTATGAATTTTAGGATGTTATCGAATATTTTTCTGCCGTGCATAACCGCAACTACGATAGTGGCAAAATTATCGTCAAGCAAAATCATGTGTGAGGCTTCTTTGGAAACTTCTGTGCCGTTGATTCCCATTGCAATACCTATATCGGCATTTTTAAGTGCAGGCGCATCATTCACACCATCACCTGTCATGGCTACAAAATGTTTTTTGGATTGTAAGGCATTAATAATTCTTAATTTCTGTTCCGGATTTACTCGGGCATATACCTTTACTTTTTCGACGATATTTATAAACTCAATCTGTGTTAAATGGGAAAGTTCTGAACCTGTCATTACAAGATCTTCGTCCGTAGAAATAATCCCAAGTTTTTCTGCAATGGCTTTGGCAGTGAGCTTATGATCGCCCGTAATCATCACGGGAATAATACCTGCTTCTTTGCATTCAGTGACAGCCTGCCTAGCTTCTTCACGCGGAGGGTCAATCATCCCGGCAAAACCAATAAGGGTAAGATCCGTTTCAATTGTGTTAGCATCTAAATTTTCAGGCAAAAAAGGAATCGTTTTTATGGCATATCCTAACACTCGATAGCCTTTCGCTGCCATTTCGTTGACTTTGTGTTCAAATTCGACAATATGTGATTTTTGATCGGCACTCAGTTTATCAAACAACACATCAACGGCTCCTTTTGTAATCACTAGGATTTCAGCATCACTATTTTGGGTTTGATGTATTGTGGTCATACATTTTCTTTTGGAGTCAAAAGGTAGTTCTGCAATTCGGGGAAATTTTGATTCTAGATCGGCTCGATTTGAGTTTTTTTCAAAGGCATATTGAACTAAGGCTACTTCAGTTGAATCTCCAATCCATTTACCATTTTGCCCCTCTGAAACATCATTATTTAAGGCTATTGCATGCAGCAACGGATTATTTTCCAGAAAAAGGGAATTGTTTTCAGTATCTGCTGTTTCAAAAATTTCTTGTACGGTCATCTTATTTAGTGTAAGCGTTCCTGTTTTATCAGAACAGATGTAGGTTACGGAACCCAGTGTTTCCACAGCTGGCAATTTGCGTATAAGTGCATTATTTTTGGCTAATTTCTTGGCGCCGAAAGCCAATGCAATGGTTACTAATGCTGGTAAAGCTTCTGGAATTGCTGCAACAGCAAGCGAAATAGAAGTAATCAACATGGTCATCACAGATTCTCCCCGCAACCATCCAATAAAGAAAATTATGGTGCAAATTATCAGAATACCTAATGATAATCGTTTGCCAAAAGCACCTAACCTTTTTTGTAAGGGGGTAGTGATTTCATCCGTTTGAAGCATTTTTGCAATTTTCCCCAGTTCGGTTTTCATTCCCGTTGCGACCACATAAGCAAGTCCTCGCCCGTTAGTTATAGACGTACCTTTATAGCCCATATTGCTGCGGTCACCAAGTGAATAGTCCCCTCCTGAAAGTTCTTCTGGGATTTTTTCCACGTTATTAGATTCCCCTGTAAGTGCTGATTCATCCGCTTTTATTTGGTTCGTTTCAAAAAAACGGACATCAGCAGGAATGATATTTCCTGCTTCTAGAATAACGACATCTCCGGGCACTAGATCAGAAGCAGGAATATTAAACTTCTTTCCTTCACGTAAAATCAGCGCATGGTTAGCGGCCATATTTTTTAAGGCTTCCATTGCTTTTTCTGCACGGTATTCCTGAATTAATCCTACAAAAGCGTTGATTACTACGATAGCGAGAATAATAACCGTATCCGTTATATCACCTATTATTCCCGAAATGATTGCTGCCGCGATCAGAATCAGAATCATAAAATCAGACAATTGAGAAAGAATCATCTGTAAAATAGTTTTCTTTTTCGAGTCTTCAATTTGATTTTTCCCATGTTCGGTCAAAAGATGTGAAGCCGTTGTTTGATCAAGACCTAATGGGGTTGTATTTAATAAGCTAGCTATTTCTGAAAGAGGGAGTAGATGCCAGTTCATAACTTTATTTTTTACTTTTTACGGAACATCAAAAATGTTTTTTGATATATCAATCTCAACTTTCATACAACCGCAATCTGTTTTTGACAGAAATCAACTCGTTTTGTAATTTATCTATTTGCTGCAAGAGATTAAATACCACATCAATTCCTTCAATATTAACAGCTAGCTCCTGATGCATGCGGATCATTTTTTCGATTTCATAAATTGCGTCAGGGCTAATGTATTTGGTTTCATCGATCGTAAGAATCTCGATTAATCCAATTTCATTTAAATTAAAAATGAATGACATTTCTACATTGTAATGGTTGTATAACGAGGACAAGGGGATGAGTTTTTCTATGTTCATGACGTTCTTAACTTAGCAAGTTCCATAAATAATTCTTTTTCTTTTTCAGAAAGATTGATAGGTATTTGAATTTGATAGGTAATATATAAATCTCCAAATTCTCCCTCTTTTTTATATACCGGAAATCCTTTTCCTTTTAGTTTTACTTTTGTACCGTTTTGAGTTCCGGGTTTTACTGTAAGTTTTGCTTTTCCGTCAAAAGTGTCTGCAGTCACCTCACCACCTGATATAGCGGTATATAAATCCAGAGTCACTGTGGAGTATAAATTGTGCTTGTCTAGCTTAAAATTGGTGTGGTTCTCCACTGTGAAAGTGATGTATAAATCTCCTTTTGGTCCGCCACTAGAACCTTCACCGCCCATACCACTAATTTTTATCTGCTGACCATTCTCTACTCCGGCAGGAATAGTTATTCGGATGTTTTTGCCATTGATGGTTAATGTTCGCTTGTGGGTTGTATACACATCTTTTAAATCAAGGTGCAATTCAGCATTAAAATCCTGTCCTTTAAACTGGGCACTACGTCCTCCTTGTCTCCCTGATTGACGACCACCAAACATTGATTCAAAAAAGTCTGAATAATCGCCACCCCCACCAAATCCTGAAAATCCCCCACCTTCATAACCACCTTGTTGTCCACCTCGCGAATACTGTCCTTGCTGTTTTGCTTTTTCATATTGCTCAGCATGTTGCCAGTTTTCGCCGTATTCATCATATTTTTTGCGATTTTCAACATGGCTTAGTACCTCATTGGCTTCATTGATTTCCTTAAATTTTCTTTCGGCTTCTTTGTTATTTGGGTTTAGGTCAGGATGGTGTTTTCGAGCCATTTTTCGATACGCCTTTTTGATCTCGGCTTCCGTTGCTTTTTTATCCACTTCTAGGATTTTGTAATAGTCTATAAATGCCATCGTAGATTAGTTTAATAATTATCAGTGTTGCAATTATGAGATTTTATCTGCGGATTGTTTCTATTGGGACAAAGTTTTTCTGTCATGGTTAAATAGGGATTATGAATACGGGTATTTCCGAATGTCGGACAATCTTTTCAGCTACACTGCCCATAATCAAATGTGAAATTCCGGTTCTGCCATGCGTACCCATAACGATTATATCTGCGCGCCATTCTTTGGCCACATTCAAAATTACTTCATAGGGAATCCCTTCTTCTACAAACGTCGAAACTTTATAGTCCTTAAATAGGGTTTCAATGAGCATTTGCTGATTTTTTCGATAGTCGTTTATTGTGATATCTGCAAATTCCTTTGGCGTAACGGCACCTTCTGTTATGAGCATTGTTAGGTCAACAACGCTTAGTAATGCAATCTCGGCATTTAGTTGACTACCTAGTTGAAACCCATTTAAAGCAATTTTTTCGGATGTGGGATCATTGTCAACTGCTATTATTAATTTTTTCGTGTTGTCCATGTCCTTTGATTTTTATAATTGCTGTTTTATTAATCTTTTCGGCGCTCGGAAGTAAAACATAATATCCTGCTATCAGTCGATTTGGACTTTCAAATTTAATCAATTTTTCATTGTTAAAATAGGATTTAAGTGTTTTGTTATGAATGAAGTAGCTCAAAAAGGCATTTTTTTTTGGACTACTCAAGAGAAGAAATTTGTTTTTTCTATAATTATTTTAGCTTATGATTGACAAGATTTTAAATCCCTTAGAAGAAATTTATTGTTTTACAAATTCACTGTCTGCCTTAATTTTCACTTCATCACTAATCATTGGAGGAGGAAATTTTGAACCGACGTTAAAATCGGAACGTTTTATAATTCCGCTAAATTGAAATCCGGCGGTAATTGCTTTTGATTGCGGATTTGTTATAGTTCCTCTATACCACATATTGATGGTTACTGGCTTTGTGATTCCGTGTAGCGTGAGATTCCCCGTTAGTTTGTATTTACCTTTTTCTTTTCCGATTTTTTTTATAGATGTACTTTTAAAAGTCATTTTAGGATATTTTTCCACATCAAAGAATTCAGCGCTCCGTATATGATTATCCCGCATCTCCACTTCGGTATTGATGGAGGCCACTTCTGTTGAAAGTTCAAAAGAGGCGTCACTAAAATCAGCTTTGGTAGCTGTCGCGTCTATCTCAAATATTTTGAATAATCCGGCAATATCAGAAATGCCATGATGCACGGTACTAAAAGTTAATTTTGAATGCATTGGATCTGCTTTCCATGTGGTTTGTGCCAATAGAAAAGTAGAGAAAAATAAGGTTGCGATAATTGCTGTAATTTTTTTCATGGATTAATTTTTTTAAATATTCGATAAAGATTTTAGAAATTTTGTATTGACCAAATCAATGGTGTAAATGATTGTAATTTTTAGCTATTCGTCTATCAAATTTAATCAATTATTTGATGGTTAAAATAAATTAAAACATTTTATTTCAGATAGTTATGTAATAAAAAAATGGAGCTTAGGTTTCTTGTAGATTTCAATAATTTTCCTTAGTCCAGAAGTCGATAAATTATTATCAAAAGGATAATAGCCACAATTCCGGAATAGATTAATTTAGTATACTTTGCTAACCAATTGGGAAGGTAAATATCAAAATTGTCTTTTGTAGAATTGGAATATTTACGCGCCAAAATAGTCAGCGGGCAAAAGAATTTAAAGACTAATAAAGTAATTCCTTCCATAATTATTAATCCGTAACCTATCCACAGCCATTTATCTAGTTTATCAGCTACTACGGCATATAGCATTTAGAAAATTACTAAATTGAAAAATAGCCAAATCAGAGTGTGTATGATTTTAATAAGTATCAGTTTAGATTTCATTAATTTCAATTTTTAGTCAAACAGATTCCGTCTATATAAATTAGAAAAAGAGCCAAAAGCTATCATGCGGGCACAAAAATTGGGTAGGATCTTAAACACGAATTTCACGAATTTGCACAAATTAATTCGTGTAAATTCGTGAAATTTATGTTTAACTTTTTAATATCAACTTAAAAATCACTGTAAATCTGCTTAATCAGTGCTATCTGTTTCCTATTTTAAACTTGTGTCCAGACGGAAGCAAAAACGGAGCTATTTATGATGTCAATGTTTCACACTGGCAGTACTTCTCGTTACATGAGCAGTGGTTGGATCATTTTTGTTTTCTGCTGTTTCTTTTTTAGAGCAATCAATACTGCTTTATAGCCTATAAATTCTACATCTTTTGGGTTTATTTGCAGTACAAAATTTACTTTTCCTAGTAGATGTTCCAGATAATAACTATGGTTAATCTCCCTGTATTCGCGATGTTCGTCTATGCCAAATTTTTTGATATAATGCATATCTTGTCTCAATTCATTTCGTTTATGAAATGCGACCTGCGGTTTGTCATTGACTACAATGCCAGTTACGGTTTGTCTCATATTGGGCGTCATGAGTTTTGTTTTAGCAGTATTGATATGAAGATTTAAGTTTTCAACTATAGTGGTAATTTTTGACAACAGTTCTTTTTCGTCAAAATCACCGGAGAAGCTCAAATCATCAGCATAGCGAGTGTATCTTATTTTTCTTTCTATGCAAAAACTGGAAATGACAGCATCATCATCTTTAAAAATAAGATTTGATAAATAAGGGCTGGTTGGTGCTCCTTGCGGTAAGGTTCCATCGCGCGTACATAATTTTGAAAGTAGTTTTGATACCATTCGCGAATAGCCTAAAGTAACAAACACTTTTTCAATTGATTTAATCGAAATAGAGGGGAAAAAATTTTCCAAATCCAAAGTGAATACTTTGGGTTGTTTTTTATGAAATTTTAAGTTTTCGATAAGACCTGAATTAGGTTTATACGCTTTAGCAAAAGCGCTTATGGGTATTTTGTAAAGTATATTTTTTAGAACCCAGATTTGTATTTCTTTCAAGCTGGGAAGCGGTTCGGAAATGGCTCTTTTTAACCCGTTCTTTTTTATGATTTCAAAATCGCGATAAAAGTATTTGGGATAAAGGGATGCTTTTTTGAGATATTCTTTTTTGTAGCCTACAAGTGCAGATAGATGGGAAGTGTTGTAAATTACAGGGACATTATTTAAAAACAATACTGCGGCATATTCTAAACATCTTTCAATATTATATTCTGAGAAGCTATTTTTAGAGGCTTCCTGGATAAAGGCTTCTTTGTAATGTGTAAAATCCATAATTACAAATCGTTAATGGAGTAGGGACTGTTTTGTCCCTAACCCCAATTAAGAATACCGGTTTAAAAGTTCGGAGCTCTGCGGAGGATCTTTTAAACCTGGTGCTTGAAAAAGCGTTCAAATACAGAACAGTGACTCACGGTTCCGTCACTAGCCAAGGCTATGTGAGTTCTTTAAGAATTCGATTAAAAGAACAACTCCCTTTGAAGGGGAACAAATAATATTCTTTTGTCCATCTTCGGGATTTTATGCTCGAAATCTTTTCGAATCCATTCCTCTTTTTTCTTGTTTTTTATTTTAGGAGGTTCCATTTATTTAATGTCTAATTTAGATTTTTTAATTTTTTAAGTATCTTGTTATTAGTATTTTGTATGTTTTAATTATACTTTTAAAGTTACAAAATAATAATTTATTAACAGTATTAATAATAATAAATTTTAAGGTGATTTTTATTTTTTTGGATTGAAAAAGCGTTTTTTATGCTATCTTTTACATCTGTCAATTATAGAATCTTCTGTAGGGAGTGAAAGTGACAATTATTTCTATAAATCGAGTGCTATAATAGGAAATCCAATTGGTGAATTTTGACAATGCTGTATTCTTGATTGCAAGTGTTTGGGGAGTTATTTTTTGACATTGAGCTATTATTTGGTTGAGGTCTTCCTGATACATTTGAGCAAATATGGACGAATTTATTTCGACATTCGTCTCGATGCTGCCATATGAGCTTAGATTGTTTAAGTTAAAGGATCCAATTGTTGTCCAATAACTATCTATAACAGCCGTTTTTCCGTGCAATATTGAACTATTCCACTCGTACAATTCTATATCGTAACTAAGAAGTTTGGAATATAGATAGCAAGTTGCTCTTCTTGTCATGGGAAGATCTGATATTCCGGATAGAATTAATCTAATTCTAACCTTGTTTTTGGCCGCTTTTTTCAAGGCTTGAGTTATTCTTCTGCCAGGAAGAAAATAACTTCCCATTATTGTTATTTCTTCTTTGGCACTGCCAATTGATTTTATGTAAGCATTACTGATTTCGTTTTTTCTTTTTAACCAGTCATTTTGAAGAATACGAACTAAGGTGTCTTCTTGAAGATGAAAAACAGATTTTATTTTTTGACTGTGCAGGCGTCTCTTTTTGAAAAAAATTGCTTTACATAGTTCCTGGATGGGTTTTGTAATTTCTCCGTTTAATTGCACTGCATAATCAAGCCAAGGCGCTTCGGTTGGGGTTCCATGATATTTGTCAGCAATATTAATTCCGCCTATCAGAGCGACCTTAGAATCGGCAACTACTATTTTTTGATGTAATCTACGACCCAGATAAAAGGTATAAGCGGAAAATAATGGGGCAAAAAAACGAACGTTAATACCGCTTTGTTCCAAATCATTTCTAATTTTTGAAGGAAACGATAAGGAACCCAATCCATCTAATATAAGATATATTTTAACTTGACGGGAAGCGGCTTCTTTTAGTGCATTTATAATCCTGTTTCCTGTTGCATCATTTTCAAAAAGGTAAACTTGGATATGAATTTCATATTCTGAATTGTGGATAATACTTTCCAAACGGGAAAAATAATCTTCACCGCTGCGCACAAGCACTATGTTTTCAGATACAACATTGGAATTTTTATTATGCGGCATGGTCTTTTTTCAAATGTACTTCTTTTATCAAAATAAATTCTAAAATATTCTCTGTGTCCAACGTCCCTATGAGTTTGTTGTTTTCCATGATGAGCATTAGGGTTTCTTTGTTTTTGTACATGTCTTCAAAGACATTTTCTAATGCCGAATCAGCATCAAGAAAAATCAAATTCGGGTCCATTACATTAGCGATTGTTTCATTTTCTCCGTTTTTAGCTAATGCCATAATAATTTGATCGCGGTTTAGTGTACCTACGGGAATTGTATTATCGGTTACTAAAAAATTCTTGTTTTGACTGTCAAGTAACAAATCAATAGCTGTTTTTAGTTTTTCATGAGCGTCAATTTCAGGATATTGGCGCATCAAGACATCTCTAACTTTATAGCCTGTCAATACGTGTTTTGACTCTATAGAATCAGATTCGACTTGGGCTCCTATAATTACAAAAATCCCAATGAACACTAAAAAGGGATTGTATAAAAAACCTAAAAGAATAAAACCAACCGCTATGAATTGGCCTATTCGAGCAGCGATTTTTGTAGCAACATTTCTTTGTAGTTTGAAGGACAGCAATGCACGTAAAACTCTGCCTCCATCCATAGGGAAAGCCGGTATCAAATTAAAAAGTGCCAACCAAAAATTGACGATAAAGAAATTGAGAAAAAAATTATCTGCATTTACCCCTTTTGATAGTTCTGCCATTAATTGATTTGAATCATTTGGGATGGTAATAAAAAATCCGGTGATGAACGCCAAAGTTATATTTACAAGTGGACCTGCAAATGCAACCACTAATTCTTCGACGGGTTTTTCAGGAATTCTATCGAGCCTGGCTAACCCGCCAATAGGAAGCAGTGTGATGTCTTTTGTAACTATATTATATTTTTTAGCGGCTAAAGCATGTCCTAATTCGTGCAAAAAAACAGTAACAAATACACTTAAAATAAAAAGAACGGACCATAGAATTTGCGTTAGATTTTGACCATTTTTATAGTTTATAAAAATAATGAATAGAATAAGCAGTGAGAATGTCCAGTGAAGATACAATCCTATTCCCGCTATTTTTCCGAGTTTTAATGATCCTTTCATTTTTTTTATTTTTTATAAAAATGGTTCTGTAATACATTTGGACAAGCACAGTATAACTATTTTTTAACACTCAAATTTTGAGATAATAGTTATTGATTGTCAATGAATTACAAACTAAGTTACGAAAAAAAAACGAATTTTAAATTTAAATCAAACAGGAAGATTATGCGTGGATTTAATAGAGAAAAACTAAAAAAGATAGGATTTTTTTTATCTGATTTCATTTTTGCAAACGCTATTATAGGCCCATTCATTTAAATTTGCAATTGTTGTACTTGCAATTCCATGCAGTACTTCCGCAGTCAAGAAGGATTGATGACCGGTGATTATGACGTTCGGATGAGCATACAGTTTTAGGAATAAATCGTCGTTGATCGGAGTGCGAGTATGATCTTTGAAAAAGATTTCTTTTTCATGTTCATACACGTCTAAACCTGCAGCAGCAATAACTCCATAATCTAAAGCTTTTAATAAATCTGCTGTATTTACGATGCTGCCATGGGCGGTATTAATCAAAATGACTTCTTTGCGCATCACTGCGAAAGTAGTTTGGTTAAACAGGTGATTTGTTTTGCTATTTAGTGAACAATGAATAGATATTACATCTGAATTTGCACATAAATCATTGAATGTGGTGTAGAAAATATTACTTTGAAGCTTCAGTTCCTCCTCTTTTACGGGATCAAAAGCTAAAATTTTGCAACCAAAGCCGTGCATAATTTTTGCGAAAGCACTTCCTGTTTTTCCGGTTCCAATAATACCCACTGTTTTTCCATGCAAATTAAAACCGACTAAATGATCTAATCTATAATCACCCAGCTGCATCATTTTTTGACCTAATATCAGTTTTCTGTTCAAAGCCAATAATAGGGCTATGGCATGTTCGGCAACAGCATATGCAGAAGGTATATCTGGAACATTGGCAACCTTAATTCCCAAGGCATGCGCTTTGTACATATCAATATAATCAGAACTTTTGGAGCGCAAAGCAATATATTTTACGTCTAAAGCATGTAATTTTTGCAGTACTGATACTGAGGCATCATCTGAAGTGAAAATTGAAATAGCATCAAATCCTTTTGCCATTTTTACCGTGCTTTCATTCAGCGATAGCTCGGTATAAGCCAAATCGATGTTTCCATGCAACGCTTTCTCAATAAATGGTTTGTCAAAACCAGATATACTGTAAATTAATGTTTTCATTGCATCGTTTTTCGGGTTCAAAAATTTAATTGACTGCACTACAACTTTTTCAGGATTGTCAAAGTTCTATTTGTTTTTCCAGCGACTTAATGATGGTAAAATAGTTATGGCTTTCTGAATAGTATATATCGGAAGCTTTAATTTCTTCATTTGTGTAGATACGATATCTTTCATGTCTTCTAAAGTCATGTTTGGTTTTGTGAACGTACCATCATCGTAACAATATTTACAATACAAATCATTCTTCAAGCCGTTTTTCTCTTTTCCTTTTACTTCTTCATTTGCAAGCGGTAATCCACAACTTTGACATAATACGATATTTTCCATAATTCTTTATTTTGAAGGTTGCACAAACAGGTGTTTTATTATTCTTTTTTGCGTTAGCTCTTCTTCCCACTATAAACAAAGGCTTTCAACAGTTTCATAGGTTTTAATGTTCTTGCTTCAGCAAAATCGACTCTTCCTAAATTTAACTCAAAAACTCAGTTGAATTTCGGATACTATAATTTCAGGATCAAGTCGTATTGGAGTTTTAATGGCATTCGAGATCAAACACACATTTTTACTCATTTCCAGAATCTGTTTGACTCTTTCCGGTTTTTGAGAATAGGGGATGACTACTTTTGGTTTTAATACAATTTCAATTATAAAGTATTTTCCTCTTATAATTTCAACAGTGCATATCGATTTGCTTTCATAACTTGTAAATTCAAGATTAGAATTTTCGGCAATGGTCAAAAAAGTACTAATTAGACAGCTATTTATTTTTGCAATTAATAAGTGCTCAGGTGTCCACATGCCTTCCGTTCCATTCGAATATTCTGGAGGTGTCACCATTTCAATTTCCTTTGGCAAAATAGTGGAACTTAAAATTCCTTTTGTTTTACCAGTCCATTTTAGATTTACTTCGTAAGTATGCATGATGCGATAGTTTTAATAAAAATTATTGAGCTACAAATCCGCCATCAACCGGCATGGCATGACAGGCGATCAATCATTGGGGTTTGTATGAGGCCGGGACGCGTATTCTAAAGCGGTGGTTTTTGTTAACCCAACGACACCATGCTTTGATGCCACATAAGCTGGTAAACCTGCAAAACCAATTTGCCCGGCTACAGAAGTACAGTTTACTATTGCTCCTTTTCCTTGTTTCAGTATTTCTGGAATTTCATATTTCATGCAGAGCCAGATTCCTTTTAGATTGACACCTATGGTTTTGTCCCAGTTTTGTTCTGTGCAATCAAATGTATTGGCTTGGGTTCCTTCGATTCCTGCATTATTGAAAGCATAGTCCAATCTACTAAAAGCCGCAATAGCTTTGGCAACCATTGCTTTTACTTCCTCCGCTTTGGAAAGATCGCATTTGATAAAAATTGCCTCACTTCCCAATTCTTTGATGAGGCCTACCATTTCGTCATTTTCTTTCCAGTCTACAACGGCTACTTTGGCTCCTTGTTTTGCAAAAGCGAGGGAGGTTGCTCTGCCAATTCCAGATGCACCCACTGTAACCCCTGCTACTTTACCTTTAAAAATTGTTTCCATGATTTAATGTGTTTAGCATTTCATTGCGTTTTTCTTCATGTTTGGATTCCGCTTTCAAAATATTTTCTATGCCACTTATCAAAGCATCAGGAGTGAAGGATATACTGTTAATGCCTTTTTCTACTAAAAATTGAGCAAATTCAGGAATGTCACTTGGAGCTTGACCGCACAATCCCACTTCAATTTTGTTTCTCTTGGCAGCGCGTATCGTTTCTGAGATCAAATGTTTGACCGCTGGGTTTTGTTCGCTAAATAAATAGCTTACCAACGAGGAATCACGGTCGAGTCCCAGCGTAAGTTGAGTCAGGTCATTAGAACCAATTGAAAATCCATCAAATAGTTTTGCGAATTCATTTGCTAATATCACATTACTTGGAATTTCAATCATTACATATACTTCTAATCCGTTTTCTCCTTGAACTAAACCATTTGCTTTCATTTCGTCTAATACTTTTTTGCCTTCTTCAATGGTTCTGCAAAAAGGAATCATCAATTTTACATTATCAAGTCCCATTTCATTGCGCACTTTTTTCATTGCTTCACATTCCAAGGCAAAACCTTTTCGATAAAAATCGCTGTAATAACGCGATGCACCCCGAAAGCCAATCATCGGGTTTTCCTCAACTGGTTCAAAGTATTTTCCGCCTATTAGATTCGCATATTCATTGCTTTTAAAATCGCTCATCCGCACAATGACCTCCTTAGGATAAAAAGCCGCTGCGACAATAGAAACGGCTTCGGCGAGTTTATCAACAAAATAATTTTTGCCATCATCATAGTCTTTCGTTAATGCTGCTATTTCTGATTGAACGGACGGGTCACTTATTTTTTTAGGTTCACAAAGTGCCAAAGGATGAATTTTTATGGTGTTCGAAATAGCAAATTCGACACGCATTAATCCAATACCGTTAGTGGGATAATAACTTAATTCAAAAGCCCGTTCGGGGTCGGAAAGAATCAGCATTGGGTTCGTAACAGGTACTGCTAACAGGCTGAAATCATGTTCTTTTATTTCCCATTTTAATTCGCCATTGTACACGTTTCCTTCCTTTCCTTCAGCACAAGACACGGTTATTTGCTGACCATTTTTTATGACTGAAGTTGCATTTCCGGATCCCAAAACAGCAACTGTTCCCAGTTCGCGGGCTACTATTGCCGCATGACTGGTACGTCCGCCTTTGTTGGTAATTATGGCCGAAGCTTTTTTCATTATCGGATCCCAATCAGGATTGGTAAAGTCAGTTATTAAAATTTCACCATCAAGTAGCTGATTCCCTTCATGGGCATTATTCAGGATTCTAGCTTTGCCTGTAGCAATCTTATCGCCAAGAGCAATTCCTTTGGTCAACAAAGTACCTTTTTCTTTGAGTTGGTAAATTTCTCTTACCAGCTTATTTTCTTTGGCATGAACAGTTTCCGGGCGTGCCTGAACGATATAAAGTTGGTTGTTCAAAGCGTCTTTTGCCCATTCGATATCCATTGCTTTATCATAGTGTTTTTCTATTTGGTAGCACCATTGCGCAAGCTGAATTACTTCTTTATCGGTTAATGAAAATTGGTTTTGCTTTTCCAGCGAGGTTTCCGTGTTAATAATTGTATTTTCTGCTGATTCAGCATTTGATTTTTCAGCATAAATCATCGTGAATTCTTTTCTTCCACAGTGTCTTTTTATGATGGGGTTCAAATTTGCCTTTCCTAAAGTAGGTTTAAAGACCATCCATTCGTCAGGAGTAACAGTTCCCTGAACAATATTTTCACCAAGCCCCCAAATACTGTTTATTATAATTGCATTCTGAAATCCCGTGTCCGGATCGATGGTAAAGGCCACACCAGAAGCCGCTTTGTCACTTCGCACCATTTGTTGTACTCCTACAGAAATGGCAATATCAAAATTTGCAAACCCCATATCATGGCGGTATTTTATTGCCCGGTCTGTAAACAGCGATGCAAAGCAACGATGTATCGCATCCATGACTTGATTATCACCGCTAATATTCAGGAACGATTGCATTTGTCCTGCGAAACTCGCCGATGGTAAATCTTCTGAAGTAGCGCTACTGCGCACTGCTACATCAAGATTATCCGTTCCGGATTGTTCGCTTAGCGTTTGATAAGCCCTATGGATTTCATCGTATATTTCGCTAGGAATTGATGCCGATAAAATAAGAGCTCTTGCTTTCTCTCCAATTGCCGATAGATTTGAATATTCCTTTGTATCTAATATAAAAAGTAAATCATTGAGCGGTTTTTCTAACTTGTTTTGTTTACGAAATAAACGATAGGCTTTAGCAGTCAAAGCAAATCCGCTAGGAATATTGATACCTATAGGATTGAGTTGATTGTACATTTCACCCAAAGAGGCATTTTTACCACCTACTTTATCAATGGAGGTAATGCTGATTTCGTTGAAAAATAATATGTATTTATACTTTTCCATTCAGATGATATTAAATAATAGAAACCATTATTTTGGCTAAGTAAGACAACAGAAAAAAGATTGGGGACCTTTTTTTTCTTATAAAATATTAAAAACAAGCTGTCCAAGCGTACTTTATATTAAAAGCCGGTTTTAGAGCTAAGATGAAAGAGTAGTAGGATTTGCATCTTATTCTAGTAAATTTAATCAAATAATGTTTTTGTAGGTACAAAATACGATGTTTTTTCTAATTTAAATATTTGTTATACAGTTAATTAAGTATTTAACGGTAGTTTTTGACAGTCGTCGGATTTTTTTTGATTTTTTAGTGAGATAGCAGAATTTATTTTTCTTTTTTTTATCAAAAGACAAACTTAGAAAAGGGAGAGGATTTTATTAGCTTAATTACTGTAGACTATTTTTTGTGGTAAATAAAAAAATATTCATCGTAATGTTAGTTTTTAGAAAAGCTCTGCTTTGAGTGCATTACATTTCAATTACAATAATGTCAATGCTTGCACCCAGCTCCATTAAGTCTTTGGTAATGCTTTTTACGAACTCAGTTGGTCCGCATACATAAAAATGCTGCCCGAAGTCGGATATATGATCAATTAGGTAGGAACGATCAATTCTTCGTCCCCTAAAACCCAAAACGTTTTCACGGGTGAACAGTTTGATAAAATTGTCTTTAAGCATCTCCTGCAACTCGTCTTGCATAATGACATCTTCAGAGGTTTTGTTGCTGTATATTAGGCTGTTGCCTTCAATCTGATTTTTATGATACAAATTACGGAAAATTGAAATAAAGGGGGTGATTCCCGCACCACCAGCAATAAAAACGCCAGGGCCTTTGTATTGAATTGCCCCAAAAACATCGTGCAGAATCAATTCGGCACCTACATTAGTTCGCCCTAACATATTGGTTACGCCTTGATGATCTCTATAAATCTTGATCATAAATTCGAGATAGTCTTGTTCTCTCCGGCAGGTAAAGGTAAAAGGCCGTAATTGATTTTTCCATAATGGGAGATTTACGGAAACTTCGGTTGCCTGACCTGGTATAAAATTAAAGCCTGCAGGTTTTTCAACTGTAAAGCATTTTACATCGTGGGTAATGTAAACCGCTTTTGTCACTTTAACAATATGAGCCTCCATAAGAATTGGTTTAAATTTTATTATTAACCGTGTTTATGGTATTTAAATTTTTGTTTAGATCAAATATTTATTGGTATAAAAACCACTACATAAATTTACTTAAAAAAAATATAAAAATGATTGTTTTTTTTAAATATGTATTTGATTTTTAGGTTTTTGTAGCTTTATTTTTGTTAGGATCGAGACAGTTTTAGGTTACTAAAAAGCTATTTTTGCTTCAAAAAAAAAACATATTTATAAAGTACTGTAAAAGGAAAGTTGAAATTTTAAATTTAACAGGAACTAAAATCATAGTTTTATATATTTTAGCTCTTGTTGAATAGAAATAATTTACCCTTTATTCCATAAGCTTTTTTAACTCAGCCATGGTGATAGGTTTTACTAGATAATTGCTAACGGCATCGTAAGTTTTGGCTTTTTCAATATCTGCAGGATCAACGTATGTAGTTACGGGATTTTTATAAACTCATCCAGAAATTGCCATCCATCCCATATTGGCATATTCAAATTCAAAAGAATTAAATCAGGAAGTTTCGCATCAGCAATAATTATGGCTTTTAGTTTATCAAATGCTTCTTTTCCATTTCTAAAAATCATGAAGCTTTCGCAAAAGTTTGCAATTTCCATTATTCTTTTTGTTCCAAAAACAAAAATAGAATTGTATTACAAAATATAAATATTGAAATAATTTGAGGTTCAAATTGTTATTGAGTTGGGGGGAAAAATAAGAACGAAATTTTCGTTCGATTGTCTATTATCCCAGCTAAGATTAATCTTTTGGAGTCAGTATAGATTGAATTCGATTGTTACTCAATATTTAATAAATTAATTTTCAATCATTTACGAATAAATAGCGTTTCAGCAAAGTCTTTTTTAGGCCTTTCAGGCATTTAAGTTTAAAAAAATATACCTAAAAGGTTTTTAAAACCTTGCAGGATTATAAACAGCAATGAAATCAGTATTTTAGTAATTGAACTAAGGTTAATAGGTAAATTTAAGTTTGATTTTAGTTTTTATCATATAAAATGGTATTAAGACTCCAATTATTCAAAAAAAAAATTATTTTTGTACGTACACCTTCTTAAAGCGGGAAGTGCTATAAAATTGTTAGCTAATAATCAAAAGGTATTTAAACGGACTTAAATTCATATTTAATGAAATTTAAAAGAATAAGCACCCAAATTAATGAAAAAAATCCCGTTACCTACAAATGAATCTGACCGACTAACGGCTCTTGAAAGTTATTCAATTCTGGATACTTTGCCTGAAAAACAGTATGACGCAATAACACAACTGGCCTCCTATATTTGCGGAACTCCAATAGCTTTAGTCAGTATGTTGGATAAAGAAAGACAATGGTTTAAATCAAGTATTGGATTAGGAGTATCCGAAACTCCTAGAGAGATTTCGTTTTGCCAATATGCCATTATGGGAGAGGAAGTCTATGAAGTTACAAATGCTTCAGAGAATAAATTATTTGCGGATAATCCTCTGGTAACTGGGAATCCCGACATTCGATTCTATGCGGGAGCACCTCTAAAAGATTCAGATGGTTTTAATTTAGGATCGCTGTGCGTTATTGATACAGTGCCTAGGACCTTGAATATAGAACAAAAAAATGCTTTAAAACTACTGGCAAACCAAGTCGTTTTATTATTGCAATTGCGAAAAAAGAATGCGGATTTAAATACTACCCAAAAGGAATTTCAGAATTTTATTGACCTTTCAAAGGATTTGGTTTGCATTGCTAATGTAAATGGAATGTTTTATAAAGTAAATCCTGCTTTTTCGACTGTATTAGGATATTCAAAAGAAGAATTAGAAGGGACGCTTTTTGTTGATCTTGTTCATCCGGATGATTTAGATAAAACCTATAAAGAAGTTGCTAAATTAGCAGAAGGACACAAAACAATCAGTTTTGAAAATCGGTACCGCTGTAAAAATGGCGAATATATTGTGTTAAGCTGGAATACATCTCCCGATCCAGTTTCTGGAAATTTATATTGTATTGCCAGGGACATGACTTTAGAGTATCAGCAAAAAGAGAAATTGGTTAAAACTAGTAGCGAATTATCGGCAATACTTAATTCGACTGATTTTTCAATAATATCCTCTGATTTAGATGGAACGATTAAAGAATTCAATAGAGGTGCGGAGATATTACTTGGATATAAATCAGAAGAAGTAATAGGAAAGACCAGTCCATCTATTTTTCACTTATGGGATGAAGTTGTAAAACGAACAGAAGATTTATCAATAGAGTTTGGAAAAGATCTAGCGCCTGGATACGATACATTTGTATTCAAAGCGAGAGAATTAGGAGTTGCAGACTCTAATGAGTGGACTTATGTGAGGAAAGACGGTAGTCTGATCCCAATAGTTTTATCAGTTACAGGAATAAAGAATAGTGAAGGTGAACTGACAGGGTATTTAGGTATATCTAAGGATATTACTAAAGAAAAAGAAATAGAGCTGAATTTAATTAACAGCAATAAATTATTAGCCGAATCCCAAAGTATTGCTAAAACGGGAAGCTGGAAATTTGATTTAACTACAAAGGATTTAGTTTGGTCAAAAGGGAATTATAAAATTTTTGAATTTGAAGAATTACCTGCGAATAAATTATACGACGCATATCGAAAGATACTTCGTCCAGAAGTCTTGGTACGTTTGGACAAGGCGATAGAAAAAAGCATAACTACTGGACGGGATTTTGAGTTTATGAACAGTATTGATTTTAGTGATAACAGAGTTAAACATATTTTGACACTAGGCCAAGTTATTAAAAATGAATTTGGACAGGTAATTGGTGCCCAGGGAAGTACTCAGGATATTACTGAAAAAATGATCGCTGAACAAAATTTAATAAAGAGTAATAAATTATTAGATGAATCGCAAAGTATTGCTAAAATTGGAAGTTGGAAATTTAATTTAATTACAAAAGATCTTATGCTGTCTAAAGGACACTACAGCATCTTTGAATTAGATGGTGTTCCTGCAGACCAATTGTATAAATCGTATCGCAATAGAATACATTATGACGATTTAACGACACTGGATGAGTTTGATGAAAATATTATAAAAACAGGGGAAGATTATAAAACTAATTACCGAATTTTATTTCCTGATAATAGGATAAAATACATATCCGAAATAGGTCAACCATTTAAAAATGAAAAAGGGGAAGTAATTGGACTTCAGGGATCTATATTAGATGTTACTGAAAAAAGCCTTGCAGAGCAAAAAATTGCTGAAAAAGCAAAAGAAATAAATGATATCAGATGCGCATTAGATGAGTCTACAATCGTAACAATTACAGATCAAAAAGGAGTAATCACTTTTGTAAACGATAAGTTTTGCTCTATTTCTAAATATTCAAAAGAAGAACTTATTGGGCAATATCACTACGTTGACAACCCAGAGTACCAATTAAATCAATTTATAAAGAAGATCTGGAAAACAATTGCCAATGGCAAAGTATGGAAGGGAGATATTAAAAATAGAGCAAAAGACGGTTCCCATTATTGGGTGAATTCAACGATTGTTCCATTTTTGGATAATGAAGGGAAACCGTATCAATATATAGCCATAAGCTCGGATGTTACGGAACAGAAATTAGCCAAAGAAAATTTAGATAACGCCCTGTTAGACCTTGAAAAAACGAATAAAGAATTAGATCAGTTTGCTTATATTGTTTCGCATGATCTTAAGGCACCTTTGCGTGCCATAAACAATCTTTCAGAATGGATTGTCGAGGATATGCCTGAAATGCCTGAGGCTGTAAATTCTAATTTTGGATTGTTACGCGGTCGAATTATGCGTATGGAGAATTTAATTAATGGCGTATTAGAATATTCCCGTATTGGTAAGACAAAAATTGAAAAACAAGACACTGACTTGAAAATTATGTTACATCAGATTGTTGATTCAATTGTTCCAACGGAAGGATTTGAAATTTACATTGCTGACAACATTCCTGAAATAAAAATTGCAAGAATATTGTTTCAACAGTTGTTCAGTAACCTTATAAGTAATAGCGTAAAGTATAATGATAAACCTATTGGGGAAATAGAATGCTATTATGAATCTTTGCCTGATTTTCACCAGTTTACAATCAAAGACAATGGACCAGGAATTGCCGAAGAATACCATCAAAAAGTATTTAAAGTTTTTCAAACCATTGAAGCACGTGACAAAAAAGAAAGTACCGGTATAGGATTGTCAATTGTTAAAAAGATAATTGACGAAGCGGGAGGGACCATTCGCATAGAATCGGAAGAGGGTAAAGGGGCAAGTTTTATTTTTACAATTCCTAAAGAAATCTAGATGGAAGAGTCAGCTAAAAGTTGTCAGGAAGAGTTGTCAGCACTAAAAAAAGAGTATGAAGACTTTGTCTATATTGTTTCTCATGATATAAAAACACCCATGAGAGCTATCTCTAATATAACAACATGGATTGAAGATGATCTAGGTCCTGATGCTGGTGAAGATATTTTAAATAATTTCACATTATTAAAAAATAGGGTAGGACGTCTTGAAAATATGCTGAATGCTTTACTGGAACTATCAAGAGTCAACAGAACCGAAATGGAACTATATGAAGTTAATTTTCCTAAGATGGTGGAGGAATGTATCGCTAGTCTGGATCATGGAGTAAATGTTAAGTTTCACGTAAATTATAATTTGTCCAATGAAAACTGCATTACCTTAGGGAAAAAATTGAATAAGGTTGTTTTTAATTTGCTAGACAATGCGGTTCGATTTCACAATAAAGAAATCAAAAATGTGTTTGTGGATGTCAGTGAAAATGAAAGCGATTATGAAATAAAAATAAGTGATGATGGTCCCGGCATAGCTGAAGAAATGAGAAATAAAATTTTCGCTATTTTTTATACCGTCAATTCAAAAGACGTTTTAGATTCGACAGGAGCAGGGTTAACAATTAGCAGTAAAATAGTAGAAATGGTTGGTGGAAAAATTCACTACACTCCAGGAATAAATAATGGTTCAATTTTTCAGATTAATTGGCCAAAAATAATAAGCTTAAAAAATTAAATTATGATACAAAAATTGGTGAATATCTTATTAGTAGAAGACGATGAGGTTGATGTAATGAATGTGAAAAGAGCCTTTTCAAAAAATAATATAAAGAATGAACTTTTTGTTGCCGGTAACGGAGTCGAAGCCCTAGATATGCTGCGTACATCAATTGTTCCCTTGCCAAGAATTATTATTTTGGACATTAATATGCCAAAAATGAATGGGATTGAATTTCTTAAAAATTTAAGAGATGATGATAATCTTAAAAACATATCTGTCTTTGTAATGACTACTTCTAATGAAGATAGTGATAAGATTAATGCTTACAATCTTAATGTTGCCGGATATATTTTAAAACCATTGTCTTTTGAAAAATTTATTACTTCAGTTGCTACACTAAAGAATTTTTGGTCGTTATGTGAGATGTAAATTTTTAAACAATATAATCTATGGTAGGTGCAAACATATTATTAGTGGATACTTGTAAAACTTATTTCGAAAATGCTGCAAAAGCATTTTCTGAAATCGGTATCCAGGCTACTTTACGTTTTGCAAAGAACGACATCGAAGCATGGTCAATGCTTAAAGGAGATGATAAATTATTGCCAATGCCAAAAATTATGTTGATTGATATTAATGCTGAAGGATTAAACGGCATTGATTTAATAAATAAGATTAGACTTGATTTTGAACTAAAATCGATTTTAATATTCGTGGTCAGCGATGTAAATAACAGCGAAAATAAACGTGCTGCTTTAAACTTGAATATCGCAGGATATATGCATAAGCCATTTGAAAAAGGAGAAATGATCGATTTTTTTTCCACTTTGAATGATTATTGGAATAGTATAGAATTTTCAAGCTAAATAAATTTAAAAATGGCTGTTACTTTAAAAATATTAATAATTGATGACGACAAAGTCGATACGGTAACCATAATTCGTTCGATATCACATTCGGGAATTATTGCTGATGTTGAAAGTGCTTTTTCGGCTCGAGATGGAATAGAAAAGATTAAAGCAGTTAATTATGATTTGATCTTTTTAGATTATATGATGCCGGATAGTGACGGAATTTCATTTCTGAAAAAACTAAGAGATTTAGATATAGAAACTCCAGTTATTTTTGTGACTTCGCAAGGGGATGAAAAAATTGCAAGTCAGGCTATATTAGGAGGCGCATCAGATTATATCCCAAAAACATTATTGACTCCTGACGGTGTTTCGCAAAGTATTCGAAATGCACTTAAACTACACGAAAGTCTTATCCTTCGTAAAAAGACGGAGGTAGCTTTAAAATTAAATGCAAAAAGACTTTTTGAAGCGCAACAACTAGCAAAAATAGGAAGCTGGGAAATTAATCTAAAGGACGGTGAAGTATTTATTTCGGATCAATTCTATACTATTTTTGAAATCGAGAATGATAATAGCCCAACTATTGACCTGTTAAAATCACGGTTGATTAATGCGACTGATGTCCTGCTTTTTGAAAAGAACCTTAATTATGTTAAAGAAAATAATTCAGAAGTACAGTTTACCCACAGTTTAATCAGTAAAAACGGTACAATCAAATATATCAACGAATATATAAAATGCTTGAATGGAGAACATAATGAACCACTCAAAATTTTAGGGACTATTCAAGATGTCAGTGATCAAAAGGAAATAGAAAGAGAATTAATAAAAGCAAGAGATTTAGCGGAACAATCAACTCGCGTAAAAGAGAAGTTTCTGACTAATATGAGTCATGAAATTCGGACGCCAATGAATGGAATTCTTGGATTTGCAAAAATTCTGGATGACACTAATTTAGATGACGAACAAAAGCAAAGTGTCAATGCAATAAAGAGAGCAGGTAAGAATTTAATGATTGTTATTAATGATATCCTTGATTTTTCTAAAATTGAAGCTGATAAAATGATATTTGAAGAAGTAGATTTTTCTTTGTCTCAAAATATAAAAGCAGTAATGGAGCTGCTTTCTCCAATTGCAAACGATAAAAAAATCAAATTAATTTTTAACATTGACAATAAAATAGATGACTTTTTGATTGGAGATCCTACAAGATTATCCCAGATTTTAATCAATTTGATTGGAAACGCCTTGAAATTTACGGATAAAGGGTATGTTGAATTAATTGTTTCTCAGTTGAAAGAATCAGAAACGGAAAGTTTTTTAGAATTTGCAATAATTGATACAGGAGTTGGTATTCCTGATGATAAAATTGATTCAATTTTTGAAAGTTTTAATCAGGCGTCAAATGAAACGACAAGAAAATTTGGAGGGACAGGTCTAGGACTTACCATAACCCGCAGACTTATTGAACTACAGGGAGGTTCAATTACAGTAGAAAGTAAAATTGATAAAGGAAGTAAATTTTCATTTTTAATTCAATTTAAAAAGGCGCAAAAAGGAATTGTTAAAACGGTGAAATTAAGGAAAGAGAAGATAAATCCTGATTTCCTGAAAAATACTAATATTCTTTTAGTCGAAGATAATGAACTCAACCAACTATTAGCGGTTAAAGTTTTTGCAAAATTTGATAAAACAATTGATATTGCCGATAATGGGAAAATTGCAATTGATAAAATAGAGAAAAACAACTATGACATCATTTTGATGGATATTCAAATGCCGGAAATGGACGGTATTGAATTAACAAAATATATACGAACACACTTTGGAGCGAAATCAAAAATACCCATAATTGCATTAACTGCGCATGCCACTTCAATTGAAGAAAAACGTTGCTTAGATAATGGGATGAATGATTATCTATCTAAGCCATTTGATTTTAATGAATTAATTGAAAAAATATATCATAATTTAATGAACGCTAATAATAACAGTTTTATTGACGAAGTGAATCAGGAAATAAATACCCCAAAACTTGTAGATTTTACCTATTTAAATGAATTTGCCGAGGGTGACGCGGCTTTTATTCAAAAAATGGTAGATTTGTTTATGCAAAATCTCCCTTTGGCTTTAGAAATAATATTGAATTCAAACCAAATGGATGATATTAAAATTTTAAAAGCTGAGATTCATAAATTAAAATCGTCAATCACTTTGTTAGGAATTGTACCTGCATCTAAAAGTATTGAAATTATTGAAAATGAAATCGAAGTAAATCCTTTCGGAGAGAAGCGAAAAGAAGAAGTTGAAAAGTTTAATGAGATCTGCCAGCAGGTTTTTGCAGAATTAGAAATTCTATATGGCTATGCTGATAAATAGATGAGTTATAAATTGATATTTAAATATGATTTTCAGAGTTTGTAATTAAAATCTTTTCTCTTAAATAAAAGAATTATTTTAGGTTAGACCCGTTTAATTTTGCTTTTAAAAAATAATAATAAAAAATGAAAATACTAATTGCCGAGGATGATGAGATGATGTTAAAAACCATGGAGTTTAAACTAATTCGCGAAGGATATGAGGTCATTTCATGTAATGATGGCAAAGAAGCATTAGAGAAAATAGTCTCGGAAAATCCAGATTTAATTATTTCCGACATAGAGATGCCGTTTGCTTCAGGTCTTGATATAGTAAATAAAGTAAAAATCGAATTGAAACTAGATATTCCAATCATTATTTTGTCTGCCGTAGGTTTAGAAAAAACGGTGTTGAAAGCTTTTGAATTAGGGACAGATGATTTTATAACTAAGCCATTTAGTCCAAACGAGTTGATAGTAAGGATTAAGCGATTGTTGATGAGATAAATAATAAGCAAATATGCCCATACGTTACGGGTTTAGATGTTCACGAGTTTTAACAAATACTCATTAATAATAATATGTTTAATAGTAAATATCTAAAACAATATTTCTTTTAGAGTTGTCAATTATTTTTTCAATTCGGGAATAATAGATATCATTTACCATAGGACAACCAAAACTGTAACCTATTGGTTTATCTTGTTCTTCATAAGGCAATTTTTGATTTTTATGCAACACAATGTTTCGTACTTCTGCATTGTTGTTTGTGGCATCTAATCCATATAATTTGTAGGCTTTACCGTATTGTCCATAGTAGCTATTCCCTACAGAATATTTACCTAATGAAGTGCAAAGGGAATTGTTTTCATTACTGAATTTTAATTTCCCCTCCGCATTAATTCTTGAACCAAAACCTTGAGCAACTAAACCCTGATCAATTATTTTTTCTTTTTTTAAGTCATAGATGAAAAATCTGTTTTTTCCAGACATGATTTCCATATCGATAAAAAAAGCAATTTCATTATTATAATTTGGATTTGTACGGACTAAATCCTTTATTATATTAACATGTTTTAAAAGCTTTTCTTCTATTGAATTATCTGATTTAGAAATTGTATTCTCCAAACTTTTTGATGAAATTGTTAAGCTCAATAATAATGTTCCAATTAAAATTAAAGCAAAAATGATTCGTCTCATTTCGTTGTTTTTAAGATAGACGTAAAGTTTGTGTAGGTTAATGCTAACTTCTTGCAGCTGTGATGATTTTGGGAGATATTGGCCGTGTTTTATTACTTTACAAAGATATGAAAAAAGGAATTAATCCAACAAATACCATTTTTTTAAGATCTTATAATTTCAACTAATTTTTAGTTATTGTTACTACATAGATTGTGGTATTAAGTTCGGAATTCACTACTGTTGGGGTAACTGTCAGTTATTTTCTGGCTTTTTTAAAGTGATTGTTCTGCAATTACAATTGATATTGTAAAGTGTTAAATTTTTATCAAACTACAATAAAGTAAGAGGAGTAACATAAAAAAATATATTTAAATAATTTAAGGCAAATAGTTTGTAGCGACTAACAGAAAAAAAGGAATGACAGCCAAAATTTTAGAACTATATTTGCGGCCTTGGTATTTACGCTGAGATCGATACGATTTTTTTTATGATGAGGATTAGTGAAATAGATACTAAGAGTGCAATTAGTTCAGAAGAAATTGATAAGTGCATCGCTATTTTGACACAATTGAATACAAATACAGACCAAATATTTGATATTCCTACAACGCAAAGAACAGCGTTAATTAAAGAGGCCGGAATGTTTTCCAGACCGGATCGTGAGGAGTTTTCCCGCAGAGTTAAGGATGGAAAATTAGCAGCAAAACGAAAAATGGAAAAGCGGGATAAAACAGCTCGTAAGGAAACAGGAATACGCCATGCGCGTGAAGCGAGTGTTTTTGTTGCACCAAAATTGCTGGCCATGAATGATTTGGCTAATAAAGAACAACTAGAATTAGAGACACCCAGAAATTGTTATGTATGTAAAACGGAGTTTACTAAAATGCATCACTTTTATGATACTATGTGCACGGATTGTGGCAATTTTAATTATGCAAAACGTTTTCAAACTGCTGATGTAAAAGGACAAATTGCGGTTATCACTGGTTCTCGGTTAAAAATAGGATATCATATCACATTAATGCTTTTGCGAGGAGGAGCAACAGTTATTGCAACAACTCGTTTTCCGGTAGACTCGGCATTGCGCTTCGCTAAGGAAGAAGATTTCATGGATTGGGGACATCGACTGAAGATTCATGGATTGGATTTACGTCATATTCCGAGTGTAGAGATTTTTTGCAATTTTATTGAACAAAAATATGAACGTTTGGATATTTTGATTAATAATGCGGCGCAAACCGTGAGACGTCCAGCGGGTTTCTATACACATTTAATGGAAAATGAAGAGTGTACAATAGTCTCTTTACCAAAATACGCCCAGGATTTATTACAGGATCATACGGACTGTCTACAGGAATTAAAAGTACTAACAGCAGGGGTTTCGTCAAATCAAAATATGCCGGTCACATGGCATGGCCCAGAACCGGGAATTGGATTAAGGGCTTCTGCCAAATTATCTCAGATTCCGTACAGTTTTGATAACACGCTTGTAGCCAATGAAGTTTTTCCAGAAGGGAAGTTAGATGCTGATTTGCAGCAGGTAGATTTAAGGAAGACGAACAGCTGGCGATTAAAGCTAGGGCAAATAGAAACGACCGAAATGATTGAAGTACAGCTTGTGAATTCGGTAGCGCCATTTGTATTGTGCAACCGTCTTTCTGAAGTAATGAAGAAAGACAATACGGGGAAAAAGCACATCATTAATGTGTCGGCAATGGAAGGGAAGTTTCATCGCTTTTTTAAAGAAGCCCGTCATCCCCATACCAATATGGCTAAAGCCGCTTTGAATATGCTTACTCATACCGCTGCAGGAGAACTGGCTAAAGCCGGTATATTTATGAATGCGGTGGATACAGGCTGGGTAACCGATGAAGATCCAGCAGAATTAGCTAAAAAGAAACAAGAATTAGAGGACTTTCAACCTCCTTTAGATATTGTTGACGGTGCTGCACGGGTTATGGACCCGTTGTTTGACGGAATTAATTCTGGAAAACATTGGTGTGGGAAATTCTTAAAAGATTACAACCCTATTCCTTGGTAATAATCAAGATTTCCTATAAAAAAAAGATCAAAACGCAAAATAATCGTTTCAACCAATTCAGGATTAAAGGAGCGTTCATTTATAGAATATTTGTGAGTTATGGCTTATATGCAAATTTCATTTTTTTTTGTAACCAATATTTTTCGGTGACAATAATGATTGTAATTCCGGCAATATAAGTCAGTAGATCAATCCATGAGAATGAAGTTCCAAGAACCGTTTTGACAATTTGTGATTTTTCTAAGCTTAGCTTTTCGACAATATTTAAAAATTGAAGAAATTCAATAGTAAAGGAGATAATCAAAACAAATAGTGCAACGTTTAAAACGGGCAATTTGAGAAATGATTTTAAAAAACAATATAGTAGAATAACAACCAAAACATCTCCAAGATATGGCCTAATAAAATCATCGTGGATAAATAGGGTAATCAAAATTTCAATGAAAAAAATTAAAACAGCTAAAGCAAAGTAGTTTTTGTTAAATGTCAGCATGATATTTATTTGGTTCCTAAGACACAAAACCATTTTAAAAAAAAATAAAATGGTTTTTGTTGTCTTTAGCTAATCCCTTTTAATAGACGGTTCGTTGTTTATAATTTGATACTTTTCTCGTGACCTAATTCGGAATATCGAATTGAAAAATCATGTGTTTTAAGATTTGCTTGCAATTGCGCAAATTCGCCATCATTGGTCCAAATTATATTAATTTCCTCATCAGTAGTTTCCTTAAATGCCACAGTTCCTGAAAATGCCTTTGAAGTATTTCTTAATCGAATAATTTCTAACTGTTTGGTCACCACTTCTTTTTTTAGACCATCTTCTACATCTTTTAAACTTAAAGTGGTTCTATTAATTTCTTTATGTCCATCTTTTCCAGCTTTTTCAACTGCTTCGTAATCATTTGCTCCAGCAAAAATATCTAAATACCATATTTGAGGAATGCCCGGCATAAACAGTTGAATAGCACGGGCCAAGAGTAGTTTTTGCTCGTTTTCACCTAAAGCACTAAAATAAGTTGCATTGACTTGATAGTAAGAAATTTTTTTTCCATCTGCTCCATAAAGATTTTTTACTTGACCACCACGTTCTATAATAAGATCCATCATTTCTGAAATTTCCTCATCTTCTAAAAGTCCCTTATGATAAACGCCGTTTACCTCTTTGCCTTTTAAATCCAATACTGGAATACCGTCATGACATCCAAGCATATTGACAGTTTTGAATCCTTTAGTAATGATTTCTTTTGCCCAAGTCATTAGCGCTTTATTGGTGCCTTTTTCGATTGCATGAATAGTGAGACCGGGAAGGAAAAAATCATAAATAGCATAACCTTTTTCAGCAACTTCATCATGGAGATGCAATCCGAACTCCGCATGGATTTCCGGAAGTAGTACTAAATTATTTTTTTTTGCTATTTTATTTATTTTTGCCAAATAATCCCAAGTCCCCGGCTTGTTGAAAAAGTTGGTTTCTCCTATTTCTTTATGTAAATAGGCAAATGCATCCAATCTCAAAATCTGACCGCCGTAACTTGATACCTTGGCCAACACTTCTTCATAAAATGCCCAGACTAATGGCGATTTTGCATTGACATCCATTTGACCTAAATAGGTGAGATTTCTATTTAGTATTTGCAGTACATCAGTTTTAAACGCGGATTGATCGCCTAAATCTAAAGACTGTAAATCTTGATTTTCGTCAATAGCCCTGTTTGCTTTTTCGCAAATCTGAACTGCGTTTTCCGTACTTAAATTTACTATAGATTTTAAATCTGCTGTCGAAATTTTTTGATAGGTGATTTTTTGGTAAAATGTATTCCAATATGGTTTTTCTTTTCCATCAGGGAATAAAACTTTTAAAATAGGAAGGCCTGATTTGCGCATAAAAAGCTTGTCCAAAAAATCTTTTTTAGGAACAATCACTCCATCTTCGTTAAGGTCCCCGTTGCCTTGCCAGAATTCGTTCCAGTCGATAAAAAAGTCTTTAAATTTAGATTGATCTCCATTTTTAATTAAATCTTTAAATTGTGGTGAAGCAACAGATAAATGATTTAAAACAATGTCAAACTTTAACATAATATTTAATTCACGTAAAGCTAGCAGATCTTTTTTTGAAACCAATTCTTCATTAATGTCATAATTTATAATCGAAAAGCCTCGGTCTAAGTCACTATTAAAAAAGGTAGGTAAAACATAAAAAAGCGAAAATGTATTTTTAAAATGTGGCATTTTTAACATGGTAACAATATCACTCAAATTGGTTCCAATGCTATCTGGATATGCATTTAGCATTACTCCGTTACTAATGTTAGAAGTGTTTTTCTTATCGGAATTTAATTCTGTCATTTTTTCTGATTATAGTTGTGGTTTGAAATTTCAGTTTGTTTTTTTTGATGCTGATGTACAATGATCTAGTATTAAAAAGAGGTTAGGACTAAATTAATATTTTTTTCGGTTTGATACTAATTTTTAAATACTAGACCAATTTTAATTGGGCCGAAAATGAAATCATGTCAAACTTCTATTGAGCTAAACCTTCGATTGTACTAATCGGATTTTAACTACTTTGCTAATATAATTAAAAAAAGTAATATTTTGTATAGCTGAATCTTTGCTTTATGGGGTTTTGTATTCACAGTACCGCTAAAAAGTTTAATCAAAAAAAATCACCTCGTAAAATATCGGGACGATTTTTTTGTGTTCTTAAAAGCAATATTGAATTTCAAATATTCGTTTTTGAAACCAGATTATTTTTGGGCTTAACCCAATTTTTAATTTTTGCTAAATGCTAAAAAGTCCTTTTGATCGTTGCGTTCTATAACGTATCTTAATTTGATATAACTGGCGGATTCATCAATGATTTTCCAATCATCTATTATTTCCACAAAATGAATTGGAGCGGTAAAAGTAATGTCGAATTTAAAATTGGATAAAGAGTCGATATAGCCATTTGTATCTGTAATTGACCAGGTTCCTTTATATGTATTTGTACCTTCAGTGGCTATTAATACGTTATTTGCTCCAAAACTAAAATTAAATGAATTGAAATTAATTGTTTCATTAAGATTTGAATCCCAATAAAAAGTTATTTTCAAAGTTCCTTCGGTAACAATAATAGTAACATTATTTTGGTTAGCTATTGGTGTTATACCCTTTAAGTAATTACCTGTATTGAAATCATTTGCTCGTGGTGGGCAAGTTGCATTAATTTTAATAATGATTAATACGGGCTTTAAACTGAATTGTCGTAGTGTTTTTATAGCAAATAAATTAAAGGATTAAATTTTAATATATTTTACATAAATAACCAGTAGGACTATTAAATTTACGAATTAATAATGATTTATTTGTTGAAATTACAGGGTGTTTTTTAGTTATAATGTAATTTATTGTTACTAAGAACGGAAATATTTTGGAAGGTTTCTACAAATAGAAAATTGGAAAAACAAGGGTAATGCTAAATACTTAAGGTTATTTAATTGTAATCCTATTTTTTGCAATACTAACTTTATTATTAATTGCTTCAACAGCATAATGGGTGATAAAGCTAGATATCTTTTTTAATTCGTTAATTTGGTTTAGAGCCGAGCGTTTGATTGCGCGGGACATTTTAATCAAATTAGCGGTATTATCTTCGATTTCGAGGGCTATTATGGATTGTAAGATTTCTTTTTTGATTGTGTGGCCAATCATGCCATGCGCTGTAACGGCTGCGACTTGCTCGAATTTTTCTGCGATTTTTAGATTTTGTAGACCTTGGTAACTATAATTCGGCTCTCTATGCAAAAATGTCTTTTTCAATTGTGAAATTAAGGAACTGTTAGCGTGTGCTGCTTCTTCAGTTTCCACTTTTATAAGAGAAAGTTTAACAGGTATATTTTTTTGGAAATGTAAAATAGTATTTATACTTCGGGTACTGGTTACTACTGCCGAATGGTGTTTTCTAAGGATTGATTCGTGTCCAGATACTCCAAAGCTATGTTTGACGGATCCCTCAGTGCAGTACGCAAATAAAATGGAAGATTTACTTAATGGTTCAATACTTAGCACGGTGTCATCAGAAAAAGTAATGCTGGCCTGAATAGAGGTGATGCCATTTATAAAAGTTACTCCATCAATATTTCCCTTAATTAAATTGGAATCTAAGGCTAATTTAAATTCGTTATTGTTTGAATTTAAAATCCCTTTGAACGAGGTTTCAAGTTCAGTAAAAACTTCATTTATTGTTCCGGTATTAAGATAAATATTTTTCATAAGACGTACTTTTAAATAATTATAAAAAGAAAATGAACTCCGTATATTTTAACTATTTTGATATATTCAAAGTACGTGATTAGACGAATTTTTTTTGTTACGAAATTATTTAGAAAAGTTTCATAATTAATTGATAATAGGTGTGTAAGGAAAAACCATAAAAAAATCCGACTTGCTTTCGCAAATCGGATTTATATTGTTTTGTGGAGACGCACTGCAGTGCATCTCTACGCGTTTTATGTCTATAAATGGATTACTTCGCCGTAAGCATCAGCCACGGCTTCCATAACAGCTTCACTCATCGTTGGGTGTGGGTGAATTGATTTTAGGATTTCGTGTCCTGTAGTTTCCAGTTTACGCGCTACAACTGCCTCAGCAATCATATCCGTAACTCCGGCACCAATCATGTGACAACCCAACCATTCGCCGTATTTGGCATCAAAGATTACTTTTACAAAACCATCTGGTGTTCCGGCAGCTTTCGCTTTTCCAGAAGCAGAGAATGGGAATTTACCAATCTTTAATTCGTATCCTTTTTCTTTAGCTTGTTTTTCAGTTAAACCAACAGATGCTATTTCAGGAGTAGCATAGGTACAACCAGGTACGTTTCCGTAATCGATAGGTTCTACGTGTAATCCTGCTATTTTTTCCACACAATTGATTCCTTCGGCAGATGCTACGTGGGCTAATGCTTGACCTGGCGTAACATCACCAATTGCGTAATAACCCGGAATATTAGTTTGGCTGAAATCGTTTACTAAAATTTTATCTTTGTCAGTAGCAATACCAACTTCTTCAAGACCAATGTTCTCAATATTGGTTTTGATTCCAACTGCCGAAAGCAAGATTTCTGCTTCCAGAACTACTTCTCCTTTTGCTGTTTTCACAAATGCTTGCACACCTGCTCCAGTTGTGTCAATTCTTTCTACAGAAGAACTGGTCATGATTTTGATTCCCGCTTTTTTCAAAGAACGTTCCATTTGTTTCGAAATGTCTTCGTCTTCAACAGGAACTACATTTGGCATGAATTCAACGATGGTAACATCAGTTCCCATGGAATTATAGAAATGTGCAAATTCTACTCCAATTGCTCCAGAACCTACGATTATCATCGATTTTGGTTGTGTAGCCAAAGTCATTGCTTGACGGTATCCTATTACTTTTACGCCATCTTGTGGCAAGTTAGGCAACTCACGAGCGCGTGCTCCAGTGGCAATGATGATATGGTCTGCTTCATATTCAGTAACTTTTGAATCTTTATCAGTAACATCAATTTTTTTTCCTGGTTTTAGTTTTCCAAAACCATCGATGACGTCAATTTTATTTTTTTTCATCAGGAATTGAACTCCTTTGCTCATTCCGTCTGCAACAGTTCTACTGCGTTGTACTACCGCAGGAAAATCTTTGTCAAATGATGAAACAGTCAATCCGTAATCAGAAGCGTGTTTTAGATAATCAAAAACCTGAGCTGATTTCAGTAATGCTTTTGTTGGGATACAACCCCAGTTTAGGCAAACTCCACCTAAGTTTTCTTTTTCAATTACGGCCACTTTAAAGCCTAATTGTGATGCTCTTATGGCGGTAACATACCCTCCAGGACCACTTCCTAAAACTATAATATCGTATTTCATTTCAAAGTTTTTTATTTGTTTTTTATTGGTAAAATGAATTCGTAAAAACTCATTTCATTATGTGTGTTTTTCTTATTTAATTGATTGGGCGAATTTAAGGATTTATTCTGTTTTGAGAAAGTTTCAAAGTAATAAAGTAATAAACTAACAAATTTTCAGAAATTCACTGTTATTTTAAATGTAATTACTTGAACAACGGCTATGAAGCCTTATCAATTAAAACTTTGTGCTATTTTCACTTAAACAAATAACCGAATTAACAGTTAATTAGCTACCGAAAACTGGGAATCATACAAGTTCTTGTAATACCCACTTTCGCGGTTGATTAATTCCTGATGCGTCCCTTTTTCGACTATTACTCCTTTGTCCATAACTACAATTTTATCAGCATTTACAATGGTTGCAAGACGATGAGCAATAACGATGGAAGTTCTGCCTTCAGTGATAGTTTCGGTGGCTCGTTGAATCAGTTCCTCAGAATACGTATCAATCGATGAAGTGGCTTCATCCAGAATAAGGATACTTGGATTACTCACATAGGCTCTCAAAAACGCAATTAATTGGCGTTGTCCGGATGATAGCATTACACCACGTTCTTTTACGTCAAAATCATAATTATCTGGCAAACTCATGATGAAATCGTGCACCCCAATTTTTTTGGCTGCAGCCAAAACTTGTTCACGAGAAATAGCGGGGTTATTTAATGTGATGTTATTGAAAATAGTATCAGCAAAAAGGAAAACATCCTGCAGAACCACCGCGATTTGATTTCGTAGCGTACTTAAAGTATAATTCTCGATGTTGTGATTGTCAATATAAATAGAACCACTGTTGATTTCGTAAAAACGGTTTAACAAGTTTATAATCGTTGATTTTCCTGCACCCGTAGAACCTACAATGGCAATAGTTTGACCGGCATTTACGTCAAGGTCTATTCCTTTTATTACATCTTCTTCAGGGATATAGCCAAAACGTACATTTTCAAATCTAATATCGCCTTTAAAAAGTGGCGCTTCAATTGTTCCTGTATCCTGAATCTGATCTTCAGTGTCCAAAATATCAAAAACTCGATTGGCGGAAATCATCCCCAGTTGCATCTCGTTAAATTTATCTGCGATTTGGCGCAATGGATTAAAAAGCATTCCTATGAACATCGTATAAGAAAATAAATCTCCAAAAGTGGTAAAATGATCACCGTTTAAGATTTTCATTCCGCCGTATAAAACGATAAAGCCTAACGTTAATGACGAAATAATATCAGCAATTGGAAAGAAAATGGAGTTATAAAGAATCGTTTTTATCCATGCTCTATTGTGTTTTTCATTAATTTCTTTAAATTTTTCGATCTCAATATCTTCCCTGTTAAAGAGTTGGACGATTTTCATTCCCGTCACTCGTTCTTGAACAAAGGAGTTCATATTAGCAATTTGGGTGCGCACTTCCTCAAAAGCGACCTGCATTTTCTTTTGGAAAATTCGGGTGATGAAAACCAGAATTGGCATGGCAACAATCACAATCCAGGTCAAGGTCCAGTTCATGTAAAACATAAAAATAAGAACTACGAGCATTTTCATCAAGTCACTGATAATCATAAATAATCCCTGACTGAAAATTCGTGCAATCGATTCAATATCCGAGACCGAACGTGTTACCAATTGTCCCACAGGAACAAGATCAAAATATTTCATTCTGAAACTTAGAATATGACGAAATAGCTTGGTTCTAATGTCTTTTACAATGTCCTGCCCAAGCCAGTTGGCCCAGTACACAAAGAAAAATTGCGAAAATACTTCCATCAAAAGCACAATTCCCATCAAGATTACATAAAGTAATAATCCGTGCTGATCTTGCGTTTTTATGTAGCCATCGACGGTTTGCTTTAATAAATAAGGACGCAATGCCGCAAATACCGAAAGCGATATGGCAAAAATAATCACGCCATTAAAACGCCATTGGTAAGGTTTGGTGTATTGTAATATTCGTTTGAATAATCGGGTATCAAATGCTTTTGCTTTCATATTTTTTCTTTAAGCCTTATGCTTTAGGCTTTAGGCATAATGCTTAAAGCCTAAAGCTATAAATAATCGTATTCTATTTTGGTTAAATACAAACCATGCGCCGGAACCGAAAAACCAGCTTTATCTCTGTTTTTGCTTTTTATAATAGCGTTAAAATCAGCTAATGTAATCTTGTGCAAACCAATGTTTATTAATGTTCCCACAATGGCGCGAACCATATTTCGCAAGAAACGATTCGCCGAAATGGTAAAAATCAGTATTCCGTTTTCTTGTTTCCAATTGGCTTCAAAAATCGTGCAATCAAATGTGTTCACATCCGTATTTACTTTAGAGAAACATTGGAAGTCGGTGTAGTTAAATAATAACTCAGCAGCTTCATTCATCAAATCTACATCTAACGGCTGATGAAAATACCAACTTTGTTCTTGCGAAAAAGGATCTTTAAAAGTGTTGATGTGGTATTCGTACGTTCTTTTTGTAGCATCAAAACGAGTATGCGCTTCCTCGTGAACTGGAATAATATCATAAACAGCAATGTCCTTTGGCAAGTAGGAGTTGAGTTTGTGTATTAGAGTGGGAATGTCAAAGGAGGGTTCAAAATCAAAATGGGCATACATTTCTTTGGCATGAACGCCAGTATCCGTTCGTCCGGCTCCCATGAGATTAATCTCGGTGTTCAATATGGTAGAGACGGCTTTGTTCATCGTTTCCTGCACTGACGAAGCATTAGGTTGGTATTGCCAGCCATGATAATGGGTTCCGTTGTATGCTAACTTTATAAAATACCTCAAGTCAATTTTTTTGTAGTTACAAAGATACTTATAAATTTTTCTCTCGAAGAGGCAAAGGAGTAATGTTTTTTGGTTTGAAACTTATTTTTTATTTGAAATTGGAATGTTTAATTTTACCACAAAATCTTAGCCCTGATAGCAGTGAAAATCCTTTTCTGTTTTTCCTTGAAAATAGAAAAGATTGTAACGTATAGCAGGAAATAGCTCCAAATAAAACTAGTTTGAAAAAAATCCTCTTGCTTTCCGATACGCACAGTTATATTGACGATACGATTTTGAAATATGTGGCGCAGTCTGACGAAGTTTGGCATGCGGGAGATATTGGCGATTTGGCTGTGACTGACACAATAAAAAAACTAAAACCGTTGCGATGTGTTTATGGCAATATTGATGATGCCAAAGCGCGGTTAGAATTTCCGTTGCACAACCGTTTTATGTGCGAAGGAGTTGACGTGTGGATTACCCATATTGGCGGTTATCCGGGGAAATACAGTCCCAATATTAAAGCGGAGATGGTTGCAAATCCTCCAAAATTATTTATTTGCGGACACTCACATATTCTTAAAGTAATATTCGATAAAAAAAACAATCTCTTACACATGAATCCAGGAGCAGCAGGAAAAAGTGGCTATCACCAAGTGCGTACCATGTTGCGTTTTGTGATTGAAGGCGATAAAATAAAAGATTTAGAGATTATTGAAATCGAAAAAAAGCCGTAATCCATTTTAATGTACGACGGGAACTAAAATAGAAATTGATGTGCCAGAATTTAGTTTTGAATTAATGGTCAAGTTTCCTTGTAAATTATTAATCCGTGACCTGGTTTGGTTAAGTCCAAAACCTTCAATAATTTCGAACTTATCGGTGTCGAAACCTTTTCCGTTGTCATGGATGTGAATGTGGATTGACTCATTATGTTCGCGAATAGTCACCGTACCTTTTTTTGCCTGACTGTGTTTAGTTATATTGTTTAAGAGTTCAGAAACAATAAAATACATTTTCATTTCGAAATCTTCATTGTACCTAATTTTTGTGGGTAGTGTACTGGTATAAATAAAATCTATTGCAGAGTTTGAATTTTTTTCGCATAAATCCTCGAGTGCATAAAATAAACCAAATCGTGCCAAAAGTGTCGGCATAAGCTCGTGAGATAAATCACGTACTTTATCATGTGCTTCTTTTAATAGTACTTTAGTTTTTACTATTTCTTGAGCTGGTGTTTGGTTTTGTGAAGTGAAAACAGTCAAGTGCAATCCTGCGGAAGACAATAAAGCGCTAATATTATCATGTAGAAAGGAGGCGATTTTTTTTCGCTCCGTTTCTTGGCCGTTAATAGAGGCGTTGATGATATTTTCCTGAATTTTACTTTGAATATCTTTAAGTTTATTGTTTTGTTTTAGTCTCGTATTTTGAAAGAAAAAGTAAAATAGAATGATTATCAAGATTAAAGAAGCTATTATTATAACGCTTATTTGTTTATTTTTGTATTGTCGTTCAATCAATACTTGCTGGCTTGTCTGATATTTAGCTTCGATATTATCGATCTCCCTTTTATATTGATCTAATTCGAGATTTATGCCGGCTACATTTACTTTTTTGAGCTTTTCTTCATTATTGAGCTCAGCAGAAATGGTATTGTAAGTAGCAAGGTTTTCATAAGCTTGTTGATACTGACCATTTTTCAATAAAAATTTAGAATACTCAAGATGTGAAAATGACAAATCAGATTTCTCTTGTCCTTTATTTCCTAGTCTAATGGCATTTTTAAAAAAAAGATTTGCTTTTTCACGTTCCATTTTATGACCGTAATACATTCCGTTAAGCATATTTAAAGCTACTATCGTGCTTTCGTCACCATATTTTTTGTGATGTTTATTAATGAATTGTAAATAGGGGTAGCCATTATCAAAACGTCCAATATCAAAATAGGCCCAAGTGATGTTGAGTTTTGTAAAAACGATTTGACTTGAATCCTTTATTTTTGTACTGTATTCAAGAGCTTTTTTATAATAAAAAATTCCTTTTTCATACTGTTTTTTGTCAAAGCAATATATATTTCCCAGATTATTATAGAGCCAATTTCTTAGTTGGTAATTTTTGGTTTTATTAGCGTACACTAGGCCCTTATTATAGTAAAAAAAAGCTTTGTCAAATTCAGACATTTCATCAAAATTTGCCCCAATAGTGTTGTAGATCGTGGCAATTAGATTATCATCTTTAATGGCAATAGCATAATGCAACGCAATTCTGGATTTAACCAGTGATTTTTCGAACTTGTCCTCTTTCATATATTGGCAAGCCTCTTTTGCTAAAAAAGTAATTTTTTCTTTAGAGGGTATTTTTTCTTTAGCCTCTATGCAAGTACTGAAAAGATTCAGTAATAAAAGGAACGAAAAAATGATTCGGTTTTGTTGTGGCATAAAAAGGTATATCTATCTGCAAGTATGTTAATTATGGTTCAACATTCTTATTTTTTTAAATTAAAAATAAATAATTTTTTCTAATAATTCGAATCTGACTTAAAATCCCATAATTATCACATTTTTTTATTTGAAGTGAAAGGTGTTTTTGAAGATAAAAAATAGGTAAAATAAGAGCTCATGATTTGATCAAGTTGTTTTTAAGGGCGTATTTTACTAAGCTGATTGTATTTTTTAGTTTTAGTTTTTTCATTATATTTTTGCGATGGGTTTCTACTGTATTTATACTGATATACAATTGTTCGCTGATTTCTTTACCACTGTATTCTAATGAGATTAATGTAATGATTTCTACTTCTCGTCCCGTCAATAGAGAATTTAGGGTAGGAATTAAATCATTTAATTTTGGATTGTCTTTGGTTACATTATTGAATATTTTTTCTCTTACGATTTCACTGAAATATTCCTCACCTCTATAGACAGCCTGAATCGCTTCGACAATATTTTCTCCTGCACACTGCTTAGTAAGATAGCTGCTTGCACCCAATTTCATAATTTCTTTTATTAACTTCAAATCATCGTAACTGGAGAGAATTATTACTTTGCAGGGGAAACCTTTTTCGGCAAATTCTTTAATGACGGCTATGCCGTCTTTCAGTGGCATGTTTATGTCCAGAATAAGAACGTCAGTTTTATTTTGAATGACTTCGTCAAAAAGGGTAGCGCCATTTAAAGAGAACCCAACCACTTCAAAGTTTGGAATGGTTTGTAGCAACGAGCTAATACCGTGTATTAGTATTTGATGGTCGTCGGCCAGATGGATTCTTATTTTTGGCATCATATATTTTTTGCTATAATCAAATTTATAAAAAAATCATTAACATTTCATTTAATAAGATTTTTATTATTTTTAAAACATAAAGATTTATTATAAGACACAAAAAAACCCGAATTGTTACATTCGGGTTTCCTTCGCACTAATAAACTAAGTTTATAGGTTTACCTCAATCTGTCCACAGATTTTACAAGATCTTCATCCTTCTTGATGGCTTTATTAGCTAAAACTAATAATACGATAGTCAAGATAGGTAGAAACATCCCAATACCTTTCTCCGAAACCACTTGTGTTTCTCCAGATAGATTTAGTGAACGATATACAAACAATCCTAATAAAATCAAATTTAATATGATGTTCAATCTGCCAATAACAAATTGATTTTGTCTTTTTTTATAGGAAACAATGCTTAATACAGAAAGCGTAGTACTTAGCCCCAATATTATAACATAAAATTGGTCTTGCATAAAATAATAATCACTGCCATCCTTCATTGTCCATAGAGGAATAAAAAAAGGTAGTATTCCTGTAACTACGAAAGCAATAAATAAATAGATGGTCTGAATTCTTTGTATCATGATTTCAATTTGTTTTACAAAAATATATTTTTCTTTTTAATAAATACTATTGCATGATTAAATTTTATTCGTATTATTGCATAACAATACCGTAAGCACTTCATACTGCGGTTGATTCAAAATAAAATAGTTTACTACCTATCTTTAGATTTTCCAAATTAATTAAATTCAAAGAACATTCATGTTTGATATTTCTGCATTAAAAGAAATGAAGCTATCTGAGCTTCAAGAAATAGCTAAGTCAGCTAAAACCATAAAGTTTAACGGTGTAAAAAAAGAGACTTTAATTAGTCATATTTTAGAGCATCAGACGGCTAGCGTTGATACAACATTAGAGAAAAATAAGGAAAGCAACGTTGTTTCAATTGTTGATAAAAGGCAAGAAGAGACAGTTGACGATGATAAGCCAAAAAGAGTGCGAATTGTTCCTGTAAAAAAAGTAGCTATTCAAAGAAATCCAACAATTTCTAATTTAGAACTGGAAGATACTTCGAACGAATTTACTGTGCCTGTTGAAGTAAGCACTCCCGAAGCGAATGTTGCGGCAACGGATAGTTCTGAAAGTAGTCTACCAACGGAAACTGAAAATAAAGCGCCTAAAATTGTTAAATTCAGTAAATCAGCTTACGAGAAGAAAATTGCTTTAAAAAAGGATAAAGAAGAAGTAAAGGAAACAGTGAAAGAAACTGAAGGAATTACCGATTCAGCAACTGAGGAAAATAGCGAAGTTCCGGCACCAATAAAAAAGATAAATCCAAATCAATTACATAAGCAGAACCCCAATCAAAATACAAACCCAAACCAAAATACTAACGGAAATGGGAACGGAAATCAAAACCCGAATTTTAAAAACAAGAAAAGTAATTTTAAAGATTCTGATTTTGAATTTGACGGGATTATTGAAAGTGAAGGCGTGTTAGAAATGATGCCTGACGGTTATGGTTTCTTGCGTTCTTCCGATTACAATTATTTGGCTTCGCCAGATGATATTTATTTATCGACATCACAAATTAGATTATTCGGTCTTAAAACTGGAGATACGGTAAAAGGAGTGGTCCGTCCACCAAAAGAGGGGGAGAAATTTTTCCCGCTTGTGAGAGTTTTAAAAATAAACGGACACGATCCTCAAGTAGTTCGTGATAGAGTTTCATTCGAGCATTTAACTCCTGTTTTTCCATCTGAAAAATTCAAATTGGCTGAAAAGCAAAGTACCATCTCGACGCGAATTATCGATTTGTTTTCACCAATTGGTAAAGGTCAACGTGGTATGATCGTGGCACAACCTAAAACAGGTAAAACAATGTTGCTTAAAGACATCGCAAATGCAATTGCAGCGAATCATCCAGAAGTTTATTTAATCGTTTTATTGATAGATGAACGCCCGGAAGAAGTTACTGATATGCAACGCAGTGTTCGTGGGGAAGTAATTGCTTCTACTTTTGACAGAGAGCCACAGGAACATGTGAAAATTGCTAATATTGTTCTAGAAAAAGCGAAACGTTTGGTAGAATGCGGTCACGATGTAGTAATTCTATTGGATTCCATTACGCGTTTAGCCAGAGCTTATAATACAGTACAACCAGCGTCAGGAAAAGTATTAAGTGGAGGTGTGGATGCGAATGCTTTGCAAAAACCAAAACGTTTCTTTGGAGCTGCCCGTAATGTTGAAAATGGAGGTTCATTGAGTATTATTGCAACAGCTTTGACTGAAACAGGATCGAAAATGGATGAAGTTATTTTTGAAGAATTTAAAGGTACAGGAAATATGGAATTGCAATTGGACAGAAAAATTGCAAACAAACGTATATTCCCGGCTATTGATTTAACTTCTTCAAGTACGAGACGCGATGATTTATTATTGGATCAAAAAACATTGCAACGCATGTGGATTATGCGAAAATATCTTTCGGATATGAACCCGGTGGAAGCGATGGATTTTATTAATGACCGTTTCAAGAAAACAAAAAATAATGAAGAGTTTTTGATTTCGATGAATGATTAATAAAAAAGTTTAAAGTTTTCTTTAGTTTAAGGTTATATAAGCATTAAGCTGAAAAATATTCCCATAAAAAAAGTCCTCGATTTCGAGGACTTTTTTTATGGGAATAAATCTTAAACCTTAACTTTTTCAGGTCTTTCAGGTTTTTCGACTGCTTCTTTTCTTTCTAACAAAGCCATATAGAATCCGTCAAAACCAGATTCTGAAGCCAATATTTTTTGATCTTTTATGAAATCAAATTGTTTCCCGATATCTGTAGTTAAGAAACGAGCAATTTGATCTTGGTTTTCTGATGGTAATATAGAACAAGTTGCATACACTAATTTTCCACCCGGTTTTACAATTTTAGAATAACTCTCTAAAACTTCCGATTGTACTTTACGGATATTATCAATGAATTCCGGTTTTAATTTCCATTTAGCGTCTGGATTCCTTTTCAGAACTCCTAAACCACTACAAGGTGCGTCAATTAAAACACGGTCTGCCTTTTCGTGTAATTTTTTGATGATTTTTGTAGAGTCAATGATACGGTATTCAATATTGAAGGCGCCGTCTCTTTTTGCTCTGATTTTTAATTGCTTCAATTTGCTTTCATACAAATCCATAGCGATTAATTGTCCTTTGTTTTCCATCAAAGAAGCAATATGCAATGTTTTTCCTCCCGCACCGGCACACGTATCAACGACACGCATACCTGGTTTTACATCAAGGAAAGCGGCCACTAATTGTGAATTGGCATCTTGTACCTCAAAGAAACCTTGTTTGAAAGCATCGGTCAAGAAAACATTAGCTCTTTCTTTTAACACTAAAGCATCAGGTTGATTTTTTAAGGTTTCCGTTTCAATGTTTAAATCCATTAAAATAGCACGAAGCGCTTCTCTAGTTGTCTTGAGCGTATTAACTCTTAAGATAACCTTTGCAGGCTGATTTTGAGCCGTTATTTCCGTAGCCCAAACCTTTTCGCCTAATTCTTTAACTCCTAATTCATCCATCCAGTCCGGAATAGATTCTTTTAAGGCTCTTACTTTGGATAGTTCGTCAAAACGTCCTTTTATTTTTCTTTCAGGAGTTCCTTCCAGCTGACGCCAATCAGGAATAGGGTAGCCTCTCAAAACCGCCCATACTGAAAACATTCTCCAAAGATTATCTCTGTCAAAAGGTTCTTTTACTTCTGCTATTTCTGCATATAATCTTTTCCAACGCACGATTTCGTAGATGGTTTCGGCAACAAATTTTCTATCGGAACTTCCCCATCTTTTGTCTTTCTTTAAGGACCTTGCTACCACTTTATCAGCATATTCGCCTTCATTAAAAATAGCGTTTAAAGCATCGATGGTAGTATAAACTAAATTTCTGTGTAATCTCATTTTAAATAATTGAGGTGCAAAGGTACTATTAATTGACCGAATGTTATATTTTTAATAATGAATGTTGTTTTTAATTTTTTAATAAAAAAAAGCACTGTTTCTAATACAGTGCTTTTTATGAATTTTATGTAAATAAAATACTTATTTAATTCTAGTTAAACCTATATTTTGAGGTGCATGAAGGACCATTGGGAATTTCTCTACTTTTACAGAGCTACTATCCAGACCAAATGCTCTTTCTTCGGATAAACTTAGTTTTTTAATGAAGAAATAGGAGTTCATAACTATTTTTTCATGCCATCTCAAGTCACTATCATTAGAAAGAAATTTTTCAGATAAAACAAATTTGAAATCACCAATGATGTTGTTTTTATTCAAAGATTCATATCCACTAGTAATGTCTACTTCTCCTTTTTTTACCATATCTCTGATTACCTCTCTAAACATCAAGTTTATTTTTGTAGGTTCTCTGAAGCCCAGATTAAAGTCAATACGATAGATATCATCTTTGACAATTTCTGTTACCCTATATTCTGTTTTGTAAGGCTCTGTTAAGATATTGACGTGTACAAACCAGTAAATATCAGCTCGTTTAGGTCTTTTTTGTAAAATAGAATACATCACTTTTTCTTCTATTTCATCCGCTCTGCCCGCATTTGTCATATAAACAAGATGTGTTGCGTATTTAGGAATAGATAAATCGGTACTTAATTCAATCAATACTTTTTTGTAATCTTCTATTTTTACAATTTTCGTATAATTTTTGTTGATTTTCTTAGCCAAATACCAAATCGTCATAATTGAAATTAGCACTATGGCTATAAAAAGTGTTACGTAGCCACCTTCTGCAAATTTTGTGATATTGGCGATAAGGAAACTGAATTCTATTATTAGGTAGGTTGCAATTACTGGAATAATGAAATACAATTTAACTCTTTTCATTATCAGATAATAATTAAGTAAAATCGTAGTCATTATCATACATAATATAATAGCCAGACCATATGCATGTTCCATATTACTGGATTCTTCAAAATGAAGTACGATACCAACACATCCAAAAAACAATAGCCAGTTTATGGAAGGAATGTAAAGTTGACCTTTTAACTCAGTTGGGTACTTAATTTTTACTTTAGGCCAAAAATTCAAACGCATAGCCTCATTTATTAATGTAAATGATCCGCTAATTAATGCTTGTGAGGCAATTACGGCAGCAAGTGTTGCAATAACAATCCCTATTGGTTGGAACCAATCTGGCATAATAAGATAGAAAGGATTTCCGTTTTTCCCGCCTAATGTAAGTAATGATTGCCCTTCATGATGAATTAAATAAGCCCCTTGTCCAAAATAGTTTAGTACTAATGCCGTTTTTACAAAAATCCAACTTATTCTAATGTTTTTTCGACCGCAGTGACCCATGTCTGAATATAAGGCTTCAGCACCAGTGGTACATAGAAATACAAAACCTAACACAAAAAATCCGTCTGGATGGATAGACAATAAATGATAAGCGTAATATGGGTTTATTGCTTTGAAAACTTCTGTATGCTGCGCAATCTGTATTACTCCAAGAATAGCAAGCATTCCAAACCAAATCATCATCATTGGCGCAAAAAATTTACCAACTAATTTAGTTCCAAACTGTTGGATGGTAAACAATACAAATAGAATTCCAATTACAATTGGTATTGTATTCATTTGGGGGTAGTACGTTCTAATTCCCTCAACAGCAGAAGATACTGAAATTGGGGGTGTAATTATCCCATCGGCCAGTAAGGCACTTCCTCCAATAATTGCTGGTACAATGAGCCATTGAATTTTCGTTTTTTTGACTAGGGCATACAAGGCAAAAATCCCACCTTCCCCATGATTATCAGCACTCAAGGTGATAATCACATACTTGATTGTAGTTTGTAGGGTAAGGGTCCAAAATACGGCTGATATACCTCCTAAAACAATATCTGCATTTATAATATGATCGCCAAGTATAGCTTTCATAACATATAAGGGTGAGGTTCCAATGTCACCGTAAATTATTCCTAAAGAGATTAATAACCCGCCTAATGTCAATTTACTGTGCAAGTCTTTGTGCGATGCGCTCATGTATATTTTTTAAAAAACTCGTCAAATTTACTCTTTTAAAAGATATTAGAGCATTTTATTTAAAAAAAGGCATAAAAAAAAACACGGTCTTTGGAGCCGTGTTTTTGGAATCTAATATTATTTTTTAGGATCTTCTGTTATTGTTCCTTTGAGATGAATTATCTCTTTGAGATTCTGTTCTTTGTGGAGCAGTTTCTCGAGATGAATTGTTTCTGTTTTCAGAATTACCTCTCTGTGATTCTGCTCTTTGCGGTGCAGCTTCACGGGAAGGATTGGATCTGTTTTGAGAATAGTCTCTTTGTTGACCTTGTCTTTGAGGAGTAGCTTCACTGGAAGGATTGGATCTGTTTTGAAAATAGTCTCTTTGTTGACCTTGTCTTTGAGTAGCAGCTTCACTGGAAGGATTGGATCTGTTTTGAGAATAGTCTCTTTGTTGACCTTGTCTTTGAGCAGCAGCTTCACTGGAAGGATTGGATCTGTTTTGAGAATAATCTCTTTGTTGACCTTGTCTTTGAGGAGCAGCTTCACTAGATGGATTCGATCTGTTTTGAGAGTAATCCCTTTGTTGGCCCTGTCTTTGTGCGCCAGCTTCACTGGAAGGATTCGATCTGTTTTGAGAGTAATCCCTTTGTTGACCTTGTCTTTGTGCACCAGCTTCTCTTGAAGGATTGGTTCTGTTTCTAGAATTTACCGTTTCATTTCGGGAACCCACATTTCTGTCACCTCTTCTTTGGTCCAGTTCGTAACGATTTGTTACTTGCGTATTTCTTCGTGAAAAGGCATAGTTTGGATGTTGTCTTTCATAGCCATTAGAACGTCGTGAACTATATAGGTTAATTGCTACATTACTTCTTCGAGAGCTTACGTAATTGTAATTGTTATTCACGTTCAAACAAATATTAATGTTGCTTCTGTATCTGTATATTGGGTATGGATTCCAAGCGTAATAATAGCTAGGGTAGTAATTCCAATTCCAAGTAGAATAATAAGGACGATAGTTAAATGACCAAAAAGAAGCGTAAAAGAAGGGAGTGGTATAATAAACAGGTTCATAAATGTAATTTTCACCATATAGGAATTCATCACCAATGACTTGAACATGAACATTGTTATATCTGTCTTTTTCAACATCAATAGTTGCTACATCCTGATACAAATCTTGGTCAATAACGGATTGTATAATAATAACGTGGGTTCTATTTTCAACGGATTCAATAACCCGTAAATAATCAACTTCATCATCATTATTTAAATCTAAATTTGATATTTGAAGTTTAGGATCATTCAATCGTCTTTCAAAATCTTGAAGATTTCGAGAATCACCAAAAATTGATGCAATAGCTCTTAGATCTAAGTTATCGCTAATTTCTGAATTCATTGCGTTTACTGAAGTCCTGCCTTGCGCTTGTATTTGTGTTGCGAAAACAGTAGTCAATAGACTCAATAGTAGTAGTTTCGTTTTCATAATTAATGGTATTAATTTATTATTTTTTCAATATCCAATTATTGTGCCAATAAATTTAAAGACATATGGTAATACCATATTATATCGTAAATTAGCCTAAATAATTGTATCTAAATGAAGAATTTTTTTTTAACAGTGTTGGCTTTTTTCTGTCTATGGTCTTGTAAGACAGTTAATTATGGGAATAAAAAAAGTATAAATGCTACCTTTCAATCGGTCCAAATTGATACTCTTTTTCAAGATAAAATCAGCATTAGAGCCATAGCGATCGATAAAAATATAGTTTGGTACGCAGCTGATAACTCAAGATTCGGTTTTTTTGATTTGGAAAAAAATAAAAAGACTGAAAGTACCATTGGAAATGATAAATCAAAAGCAGAGTTTAGAAGTATTGCTCAAACGACAAATAATATTTTTATTTTAAATGTTTCCAATCCTGCTTTGCTGTATAAGATTCCTAAAGATGGTTCAAAAGCAAAATTAGTTTATCAAGAAAATAACGAGAAAGTTTTTTACGATAGTATGCAATTTTGGAATGATTCAGAAGGAATTGCTATAGGAGATCCGCTAAGTAATTGTTTCAATATATTAACGACACGAGACGGTGGTAATTCATGGATTAAGATTGTGTGCGATAAATTGCCGCAACTTAGTGAGGGAGAAGCAGCATTTGCGGCAAGTAACACTAATATTGTTGTGAAGGGAAATAGGACATGGATTGTTTCCGGAGGAAAGGAAGCAAGAGTTTTTTATTCGCCAAATAAAGGGAATTCTTGGGAAGTTTTTGAAACGCCAATAATTCAAGGAAAAACAATGACTGGGATTTTTACCGCCGATTTCTATGATTCTCAAAACGGATTTATTGCCGGAGGAAATTATGAATTGCTAAACCAAAATTTCGGAAATAAAGCATCGACAGAAGATGGAGGAAAAACTTGGAATTTACGAGCTGAAAATCAGGGATTCGGGTATGCTTCCTGTGTGCAATATGTACCGGGGAGTAAAAGTAAAGCACTTGTTGTTGTAGGTGCAACAGGGCTCTTTTACTCCGGCGATCGCGGAAATACATGGAAGCAATTATCTAATGATTCCAGTCTTTTCACGATTCGATTTATTGATAATTATACCGCAATAGCAGCAGGTAAAAATAAAATGGTTCGCATCGTTTTTAAGAAATAAAAAAAAACCTACACAAAATAAAATATTTTGTTTAGGTTTTTTTTTAAATCAGCAAAGAAACTTAATCTCTTCTCGGACCTTTATCTCTGTATTGTTGCAAAAGTTTTCTATTGAAATTCTCTTCTGATTTTCGGAGTTTAATGATTTTTGTAGCTGGAATAATTCCTTTCAGTGTTGCAATGAAATTTTTTCGCAAAACGAATAATTCTTCTTCCGTGCTTTCCATTTGATTCAAGAAAGCGCTAGCTTCTTTTTCGGTCATTTTATCTAAAGTTTCGTCATTCATTCTCCTCATGAATGATTTCATTTTTTGATGTCTTAATTCAAATTGTTTATCATCAAAAGTGTTGTAGACAGGCCAAAATTTCTCTGCTTCACTAGAGTTTAATTTTAATTCCGTTGTTAAAAAAGCGATTTTCATAGCTTTAATTTGTTCTTTTTTTTCTCTCATTCCTTCGCCCTGGCCATAAAAAATGGAGGAGATTAATAATAATAGGATTGGAAATAATTTTTTAAGTTTCATTGTTTTATTTTTCAAGTTCAATTTTAATTTTTATTCGATAAGTAAATGTTGCATGTCAGTATCTGTAGTTAGAATGTCTTCAATAACTTGGTCTTCAGTCGAATGTGCCGGCTGCATTTTAATAATATCTTCCGTTTCTAACTCACTAACTAAATCATATTGATTTAAGTTAGATTGGTAGGTCAGATAATTTTCCAAAGTCGTTTGGTCTAATTCTTTTGGAGTTGTTGAAATACCGGTATAAATTGGAATCATTAGTGCGAGTACTAAAAGCGCAGCAACCATCATGATTACCATTTTTCTTTTTTGAAAAATCGAAATCACTTTTGGTTCACTTTCGGGTAATTGCTGTAAAACTTTAGCCGAAAAATGATCAAAATAATGGTCTGGAGTTTTGAATCCTGACTCAATTTTAGGTTCGTTTTCTAATTTAAATTCTTTCATAATACTCATTAGACTTAATTAAATATAAAAGGTTTAATTTACCGTTACAAAAGCTTCTATCTTTTTTACTGCATGGTGATAAGATGCTTTTAAAGCACCGACTGAAGTTCCCAGGATTTCTGAAATTTCTTCATATTTAAGTTCTTCAAAATATTTCATTTTAAAAACTAATTGTTGTTTTTGAGGTAAATTAGCAATTGCTTTTTGTAATTTAAGTTGGATTTCATTTCCGTCAAAAAACACATCTGCTTGTAAATTATCAATAGTTTTATTTTGTAATTCCTCTGATGAAATTCCGTTAATTTTTGATTTCTGATTTAAAAAGGTCAGTGCTTCATTAGTGGCAATACGATACATCCAAGAAAATAATTTACTTTCACCTTTGAAATTTTTTAAATATTGAAAAACTTTCACAAACGTATTTTGCAAGACATCATCTGCATCGTCGTGGTTTAATACAATATTTCGGATATGATTGTATAACGGTCTTTGATATTCTAGCAAGAGTTCTTTAAACGCTTCATTTTGCGTTTTAGGGTTCAATAACTTTTTAATGAATTCCTGTTCTTCTTGCAAGGTTTTTTTTATCTGTTTAGAATAGAATTTATCAAATAGGTTTAATCGAATCAAAAAAATAATTAAAATTCAGAAGGAATCTCTACTTCTTTAACGGGAGGGACGATCTTTTTTGTTTTTGGGACAACCGCATCTTTTTTTGCTTTTGGTGTAACATCGTCTGTTTTAGCTTTTGGTATGGCAACTGCTGTTTTAGTTTTTGGTGCAGTAACGTCAGTATTAGCTTTTGGCGGGACAACATCAGTTTTAGGGGTTAAAACATCAGTCGGATTTGGCACAGCTTCTGCTTTTTTTGTCATAACATTAATTTTATTAGCCACAAGTTTTGGTTTTGTAGGGTAATATATTTCGGTTACCCATTTAGAAGGGCTTTCTATTTCGGTTTTACCGATGGTATAGATTTCAATATGAGATAAAGAAGGATCAGCGACAATTTGTTTTGCATTACGATAGGCTTTGGCTTTATCAAGTGCTTTTATAATGTGTGAATAGTCACCGGTCAAAGTTGTTTTTATAGCTTCATACGCTTCTAATTTTCCCGTTAAGAGGTCGCTTCCAGCACTCGTATATATCTGATTTTTGATTGGAACACAAATGGATATTTTCGTGAGGCCATTTACAAGATCATAAGTATGGTATATTACAAACGGCTTTCCGGCTAAAGGAAGGTTGTTTTTTTTGCAAAAAGTAATTATTTTTGGAGTAACGATTCTGAAATTTTTGATAACTTTTGAAATTTCACTAGTGAACGTTTGATGTAAATAAAAGGTCTCAGGCATTTTTACCAAACCATCAACTTTTACAGCATAGGTGTTTATTTCATAATCCAGCGTTTTATCTAAGTTAGCAAGACTCTTTTCGTACATGCCCCCAATAACTTTATCAACGCCCCCATTAAAAGCGGTGTAAATCTTAAAAAGAAAACTCATTTTACCTGTAGTTTTCCAAGTAACTTTTGTTCCACCAACAGTGTGTTTGAAACTCCAGAACACATTGGAAGAGGTTTCTTCATAATTCATTTTTTGCGCTATACTATCGTTTTCTTTTACAAAAATGGTTTTCATGTTTCCATTACCCTCTTTTCCTTCCCATGAATAAGATGCTCCTTTTCCAACAGTATTTTGCGGATAATTTATTTTTATTTCGGGATCTTGAGCTATCCAAGAACCAAAATTAGCCCAGTTCTTATAATCATTTACATAATTATAAACAGCTGCTTTAGGCGAATTAATAACTTTACTTCGTTCTACTGTATAATCTCCTTTTTGCGTTGCAACAAAAATTGATAATGCTACTAAACTAAGTAAAACTAAAAGAAATAAATATTTTAAAATCTTCATGATATATTGGGGGTTATATCCCGTAAAGTTATAAATTTTATTAATAAACTAAAGGAACTATAAAATAATAATAAAATTGGTAGTCCAATCTGAATCTGGTTTAGGCGCAATAGCAACTTAAAATTGGCAACATAATTGCTATTAAAAGTCGTTCAAAGTTAACAGGCTACAAAAACACACTTTGGAACAGAACAAGGCTAGTTATTTTTTGATAGTACTTTAACAGAAAATATTCTGCACTTTTTATCTATTATTCAAAGATGGCGTATATTTGTTGAATAATAATTTATTTAAACACTTAAATATCATTAATAATGAAATTACTTAAAATTGCTGGATTATTTGTGACTCTAACGGTTTCCGTTATTTGTAACGGACAAATAGCAAAAACTGCCGAAGCGAAAATTACAGAGAAAGCTCCTTTTGATTATGTTGTAGAGCAATTTGCTGACATTAAAGTATTGCGTTATCAAATTCCGGGTTGGGAAAACCTAACTTTAAAAGAACAAAAGTTAGTTTATTATTTAACGCAGGCTGGAACATCAGGACGAGATATAATGTGGGACCAACATTATAAATACAACCTTAAAATCAGAAAGGCATTAGAGCATATTTACCAAAATTATACGGGAAATAAAATTTCAGAAGACTGGAAAAATTTTGAAATTTATCTAAAAAGAGTGTGGTTTTCTAATGGAATTCATCACCACTATTCAAGTGAAAAAATTAAGCCAGGTTTTTCTGCAGCATACCTTAGCAGTTTGATGAAAGCTACTAAAACTACTTTATCTCCTGCTGTTACAGAAATTATTTTTAACGATGTGGATACAAAAAGAGTTAATTTTGATGAATCTAAAGGTTTATTAGAAGGTTCTGCAATTAATTTTTACGAAAAAGGAATTACATTAAAAGAAGCTGAAGATTTTTACGCTAAAAAAACAAGTCCAGATCCTAAAAAGTCCTATTCTTATGGTTTGAATTCTAAATTGGTTCGAAATGCAAAAGGACAATTAGAAGAAAAAGTTTGGAAAAGCAAAGGAATGTATGGTGCAGCTATCGATAAAATTATTTATTGGTTAGAAAAAGCTAAGGGTGTAGCCGAAAATAAGAAGCAAGGTGATGCATTAGGTTTGCTTATTAACTATTACAAAACAGGTAGTTTAAAAACTTGGGATGATTACAATATTGCTTGGTTGCACGCAACTGAAGGGAATATTGATTACATCAATGGTTTTATTGAAGTATATAATGACCCATTAGGATATAGAGGTTCGTATGAAGGAATCGTTCAGATCAAGGATTTTGATATGTCGGCAAAAATGGAAGTTGTTTCTAAAAATGCCCAATGGTTTGAAGATAATTCCCCTTTAATGCCAGAACATAAAAAGAAAAATGTTGTAGGTGTTTCCTATAAAACAGTAATTGTTGCGGGTGAATCTGGAGATTCTTCTCCTGCTACGCCTATTGGAGTAAACCTTCCAAACGCGGATTGGATTCGTGCAGAACATGGTTCGAAATCAGTTTCTTTGGGTAATATTATTGATTCTTATGCTAAAGCTGCAGGAAAAGGAAAATTGCAGGAATTCGCAAATGATGAGGAGGAAATTGCTTTGGCTAAAAAATATGGTGAAATAGGGGATAAGATGCATACTGCTTTACACGAAGTGGTTGGTCATGCTTCAGGACAGATAAACCCTGGCGTAGGAACTCCAAAAGAATCATTAAAAAGTTATGCTTCTACTCTTGAGGAAGGTAGAGCTGATTTAGTGGGTTTATACTATTTATACAATCCTAAACTACAAGAATTAGGATTAGTTGACGATTGGAAAAAACTGGGAATGGAATCTTATGACAGTTATATCCGTAATGGTTTAATGACGCAGTTAGTTCGTTTAGAATTAGGCGCAAATATTGAGGAAGCACACATGAGAAACCGTCAGTGGGTAAGTTCATGGGTTTTTGAAAAAGGGAAAAAAGACAATGTTATTGAGAAAATAACTCGTAATGGGAAAACCTATTTCAATATTACTGACTATGAAAAATTACATGATTTATTCGGACAATTATTAAGAGAAGTACAAAGAATTAAATCAGAAGGTGACTTTAATGCGGGAAAAGCACTAGTGGAAAACTACGGTGTAAAAGTAGATCAGAAATTACATGTTGAAGTTTTAGAACGCAATAAACAATTTGCTTCGGCAGCATATAGTGGTTTTGTTAACCCAGTATTAGTTCCAAAATTGGATAAAAAAGGGAATATTATTTCTATAGAAGTAAAACAACCCAAAACATTTGCGGAACAAATGCTGAAATATTCTAAGAACTTTGGTTTTTTGCCTTCGGAAAACTAGAAGAATAATTTCAAAAAAAATGCTCACCTTTTTAAGTGGGCATTTTTTTATTCCAAAAAATAAAGATTCTAACGTTTGAAAAATATTTTTATCATAAATAGAATTCCAATAAAAATTAAAAAACCGATTAATATCTTGTAATTTCCTTCGTAAAATATTTTGTGCATTTTTACATCTTTTCGGTAAGCAATTACCATTGCAATAATAAAAGCAACAAAAAAACAGCCCGCAAATATTAATTGTCCTTGACTAAACATAGTTTAAATTATTTGTAACAAAAATAGTTAATAGTTTAGAAATAGTTGCTAATTTGCCTTTTCATTTAAAAAATAAAAAAGATGCAAAAACAAATTGATTCAGTTAAGGTATTTCATACTGCATTTAAGATAGGACATAGCGAAATTCCAACAGCTGATTTGGGAGAAAGCAAACACACCCTTCGTTATAATTTAATGAAAGAAGAAAATGAGGAATATCTTGAAGCAGTGCAAAATAATGATTTGGTAGAAATTGCTGATGCCCTTGGAGATATGATGTATATTCTATGTGGGACTATAATTGAACATGGTTTGCAACACAAAATTGAAGCCGTTTTCGACGAAATTCAACGCAGCAATATGAGTAAGTTAGGAGAAGATGGAAATCCTATTTATCGTGAAGACGGCAAGGTCATGAAAGGTCCTAACTATTTTAAACCAAATTTTTTAAAGATACTTGGAGAGTAAGGAACAGATTCATATTGTTTGTATTAGGCGATAGAAATTTATTATTTAAATTGGATTACGCGAGTTCCAGCAATATAAAAAAAGCGATTTTCATAATGAAAATCGCTTTTTTTATACTTGAAATCTAAAATCTATACTTTAACAGTCCAACCAAAAGTATCTTCAGCTAGTTTGTTTTGAATATTAGTTAATTTATCTTTTAGTTGCAATGCCATTGAATTCTCATTTTTAGGTAATTCATAATAAACATCTTGATAAGAAAATCCAGAAATAGGACTAACTACTGCAGCCGTTCCAGCACCAAAAATTTCTTTCAGGGTTCCATTTTTAGAGGCTTCAACAAGTTCAGAAACTAAAACAGGACGCACATCTACATTAATACCTTCACTTTTGGCTAACTCAATCAAAGTCTTTCTAGTCACACCATCAAGAATTCTTTCACTGACTGGAGCGGTAAATAAAGTATCGTTTATTCTAAAAAATACATTCATTGTCCCAGCTTCTTCCAGTTTGGTATGTGTGGCATCATCGGTCCAAATCACTTGTTGGAAACCTTGTTTGTTAGCTAAACTAGTAGGGTAAAACTGTGCAGCATAATTTCCGGCAGCTTTTGCAGCTCCAATTCCACCATTTGCCGCTCTGCTGTAATGCTCAGCGATCAGAACCTTAACTTCGCCTGCATAATAAGCGCTTACCGGTGATAAAATGATCATAAATTTATAATCATCAGATGGGTTCGCAATTACACCAGTTCCTGTAGCAATCATAAATGGTCTGATGTACATGGAATTTCCTTTACCTCTTTTTATCCATGCCTCATCTAATTGAAGTAATTCCTTCAAACCGCTCATAAATATGTCTTCTGGCACTTCCTGCATGGCCATTCTAACAGCTGATTTATTAAAACGTTTATAGTTCTCATCAGGTCTAAATAACCAGATTGCATCATCCTCATCTTTGTAAGCTTTCATTCCTTCAAAAATAGCTTGACCATAATGAAAAACTCTTGTGGAAGGGTCTAACAAAAAGGGCGCATAAGGCTTAATGACAGGTTTTTGCCACTCTCCGTTTTTAAAATCGCATTCAAATAAATGATCTGTAAAAACAGAACCGAAGCTTAAGTTTTCAAAGTCTACTTCATTAATTTTTGTAGTAGCTGCTTTTATTATTTCAATTTTGCTAGTTTGAGTTGTACTCATAATATGATAGTATTTTTTATATTTTTATAATTGATGAACAAGAATATTAAAATCTTTGATTTTTTCACAAAGCGAACATTGTTATTTGCAAAATTAAATAAAAATCATCGAAATCCTTGTGATAAAACTATTAATTATAGGATTTAATTGTGATTTATTTATATTTTAAAAAATCGAAATAATTTGACTTAATTTATATCAAATAGATAAAAAATATTGATTTTTTTAGATGATACGTTTTAGTTTTGACTAAATTTGATCTGGTCATAGCGCATAAAAACTACTAATAAACTCAATTTTTAATTTTGAAAAGAGAAATTATCCAAACTTTTGACGGTTCTACAACTATTCATATAGAAGAATGGGACGAATGTTATCACTCTAAGCACGGAGCAATTCAAGAAGCACAGCACGTTTTTATAAAAAATGGATTGTCCTTATTTGAGAATAAACACGTTTCTATTTTAGAAATTGGTTTTGGAACGGGATTAAATGCATTCATCACTTTTTTAGAAGCAAAAAAACTAAATCAGACGATTGACTATGTTGGAGTTGAAGCATACCCAATTTCTGCAGATGAAGTTCTTTCCATGAATTATGTTGCGGAGTTGAATGCAGCGAATGAAAGCGCCATTTTTAAAACCATGCATGAGAGTAACTGGGGGGAAGAAATCAATTTAAGCAAAGATTTTTCATTGATAAAAAGAAAGCAATTTTTTGAAGCAATTGAAGATATTGAGAAATTTGATTTAATATACTTCGATGCTTTTGGTTACCGAGTACAGCCAGAATTATGGAGCACCGAAATTTTTCAAAAAATGTATAATGCACTTAAACGAAATAGTGTTCTTGTTACTTATGCAGCGAGAGGAGTAGTGAAGCGAAGCATGATCAAAGTTGGTTTTAGCGTTGAAAAGCTCGAAGGGCCTCCTGGTAAAAGAGAGATGTTTCGTGCTCGAAAAACATAGAGAATCAATACAGATGTTTTTTTACTGCTAAAATAAAAAATCAAAAAGAATGTTAATATGTAATGTTCTATCTATTTAAAATGTATTTTTACAGTAGCTAAAAATCAAGATCTAACCTATAATATTATTTTAATATGTCAAAAATCATGTTTGATTACACAAAATCAATACTAGAAAGAGTAAGTTTTGATCCAATACTTTTTTGTAAAGAATTAGAAAAAGCCATAAAAACCCTATTACCGTTTGAAATGGAACAATTACGAGAATGGTTATTAAATTTCACGATCGAAAAACCAGAATTGAAACAATGCTTGCTTATCGTAAATTCATAAATAAAAAAGGAACCTTAATCGGTTCCTTTTTTTATTTTTTCTGAATTGGACTTACAATTTGAACATTTTGAAAAACAATTGCTCCTTTTATAACTCCGGCAATTGTGCTTCTTAGTGCATCAATTATTTGTATTTTTAATTCGCTTTTTGGGAAAATCAAACTGACTTCACGTGCAGGTTTAGGTTCCTTAAAATGACGCAGCTTCAGTTTGTCTGATTCTTTCAAATCTAAAGTGTGCAGATAGGGCAGTAGTGTCGTTCCTAAACCCTCATCGGCTAGTTTTATTAATGTTTCAAAACTACCGCTTTCAATTTGAAAATGATTAAATTCATTTTTACCCTGGCTTTTGCATAAATTCAAAATTCCATCTCTAAAACAGTGTCCGTCTTGCAATAGCAAGATTTCATCCAGATTTAAGTCAGATACTTCAATTTCTTCTTTTTGAAAATTTTGATGACTCTCAGGAATATAAGCTACAAAGGGTTCAAAATACAAAACAATTTCTTTAATTTTTTCTTCCAATAATGGAGTTGCTGCTATTGCAGCATCCAAATGACCGTTATTGAGTTTTATTATAATCTCTTCTGTGTTTAGCTCTTCGATTATGAGTTTTACCTTTGGATATTTTTTTATGAAATTATTCAAAAACATAGGTAACAGTGTAGGCATGATAGTTGGGATGATTCCTAATCTAAATTCACCTCCTATAAAACCTTTTTGCTGTTCAACAATATCTTGAATTCTATCCGCTTCATTGACAATGTTTTTGGCTTGATTCACAATTTTTTGTCCAATATCAGTAAGTTGAATTGGCTTTTTAGATCGATCAAATATCTGAATACTTAATTCTTCTTCTATTTTCTGAATTTGCATGCTCAAAGTAGGTTGAGTTACAAAGCATTTTTCGGCAGCAAGTGTAAAATTTTTGTGTTCGGCTACAGCCAAAACATATTTTAGTTGGGTGATTGTCATTTTTATAGTATTTTCTGATGTAAATATAAAAACAATCAATTTAATTTATAGTGCAAATTCTATTTACTTCCATAAATTTGTAAGAAATAAAAAATTATGAAAACTAATATTCTAGGATTACCGGTAAAAGAATCAGAATTAATTGTAACAGAATTAAACATATTACTGTCAAATTTTCAAGTTTATTACCAAAATCTGAGAGGAATTCATTGGAATATTCGTGGAAAGCGTTTCTTTGACTTGCATGTAAAGTTTGAAGAATTGTACAATGATTCCCAATTAAAAATCGATATGATTGCTGAGCGAGTGCTTACTCTTGGTGGTTCACCATTTCATACTTTTGAGGATTATATAAAAAATAGCCAATTGCCTGTGGGTAAAAATATTTCAATTGATGAAAAAGCAATTCATCTAATTGTAAATTCATTGTCTCATCTATTGAAAATTGAACGAGAAATTCTAAATAAATCATCAGAAATTAATGACGAAGGAACAAATTCAATGATGAGTGGTTTCATTGCCGAACAAGAAAAAATAATCTGGATGATGCAAGCTTGGTTGGAAGAAGGATTGTAAAACCTCTAGATTATAATAGAAAACCAGATGAAGTAATTTATTTGGGTTTTTTTTTGAATGTTAATTTTTTTTTAAATTCACTTCAGCTTTCACTGTTTTCGTAAACTTTGCTCTATTTTTGCGACAATGAAAATAACTGCTCACATATTATTATTCATTTTTATCAGCTTTCTTTTAACTCCAACAATTGTGAGCTTAATCGAGGATGATAATGATACGTCTATATTTTATAGCTTTTCTGAAGAAGAAAAAGCCCATAAAGAAATTAAGGCCATTTTTATTTCCCATATTTCATTTGAAGATTTACCTGAATTGAGTTATGATTCAGCACTTATTCTTTCCGAGAATTTATCCAAACATGATAAAATAGCCTCGTCCATTTTTATTCCCCCGCCTGATCAGGTTTAATGCAATGTTGATTTTAGTTTTTTAAAATCAAATTTTCACATTTTTCAATGTGAGAAAGTCTTTGTGTTCAATTTTATTAAGGTATTATGACAAAAAAAATCAATCTTTTTGCTAACCTTAAATCCGATTTTGCATCTGGTTTAGTGGTTTTTTTGGTGGCTCTTCCTTTGTGTTTAGGTATTGCAATGGCTTCAGGAGCTCCTTTATTTTCAGGAATTATTTCCGGTATCATTGGGGGAATAGTAGTGGGATATTTGAGCAAATCACATTTAAGTGTTTCTGGACCCGCGGCAGGTTTAACAGCAATTGTCTTGACTGCAATTACGGATTTAGGTGCTTTTGATGTTTTTTTAACGGCAGTTTTCATTGCCGGTTTAATGCAATTAGCATTGGGATATATCAAAGCAGGAAGTATTTCTAATTATTTTCCAACGAATGTTATTGAAGGAATGTTAGCAGGTATTGGAATCATTATTATTCTGAAACAATTGCCACATGCTTTTGGTTATGATAGCGATTTTGAAGGAGATCAGTCTTTTCTACAGTCTGACGGGAGCGATACGTTATCTTCATTGTTGAGCATTTTTAATTACATACAATTAGGCTCAATAATTATTACGATAGTATCATTAATAATATTAATTGCCTGGGATAAGGTTTCTTTTTTGAAAAAGTTAAAATTAATACCAGGAGCACTTGTAGCAGTAGTGGCTGGTGTGATTCTCAACGAAATTTTCACTGCGGCAGGAAGTTCATTAGCTATTGCAAAAGAGCATTTGGTATCTCTACCTGTTCCCAGTAGCTTTGAGGAATTTAAGTCGATTATTGTCACGCCAAATTTCTCTGGCATAACAAATCCTAAAGTATGGGTGATTGCCTTAACTATCGCGATTGTTGCTTCGATTGAAACTTTATTGAGTATTGAAGCTGCTGACAGAATGGATGTTCAAAAGCGGTATACAGATACTAATGTTGAGTTAAAGGCGCAGGGAATTGGAAATATGATAAGTTCTCTTTTAGGCGGTTTACCGTTAACATCCGTAATTGTACGTACTTCAGCAAATAGTAATTCGGGTGCTAAATCAAAAATGTCAACGATAATTCATGGTAGTCTATTATTGATGAGTGTAGTTGCTATTCCATTGGTTTTGAATAAAATTCCATTAGCAACTCTAGCGGCAATTCTTTTATTAGTTGGATACAAATTAGCCAAACCTGCAACATTTAAACATTTTTGGGAAAAAGGAAAATACCAATTTGTTCCTTTTATCGCGACATTATTAGCTGTCGTATTTACTGATTTGTTGAAAGGAGTGGCTTTGGGAATTGTTATTAGTATTATTTTTGTTTTAAAAGGAAACCTTAAAAGAGCCTATAGTTTTAGAAAAGAAGAATATGCAGATGGAGATGTAATTCATATTGACTTGGCTCAAGAAGTTTCATTTTTAAACAAAGCTGCCATAAAACTTACTTTAAATGATATTCCAGAAAAATCGAAGGTAGTTATTGATGCAAAGGACACCGTTTATATTGCTCATGATATTTTGGATTTAATCCATGAATTTAAAACAACAAGGGCCGTAGATCAAAATATCAAGGTTAAACTTAAGGGATTTAAAAAAGCATATCAATTAGAAAACACTTCAGAGACACAAAACCATGTTACGATCGAACATTATTATGACTTTGCGAAAAGAAAAATGGTAAAAAAGGAAGTACAAACAGAAGTCTTTCCACAATAAAAAATTAAACTAATTATTTTCCAACGTTTAAAAACAGTTACTTTACACTGTTGAATTTAATTAAATTTGCAAATATTAAAAACTAAAATAATGAACGATTTTTATAAAAAAATATTAGACAATAATAAGAAATGGGTCGAAACTTCATTAGCAAGTGATCCAAATTACTTTCAAGATTTAGCCAAAGGACAAACTCCGCCTTTATTATGGATAGGTTGCTCTGATAGTAGAGTACCTGCTAACGAAATAGTGGGCGCTAAACCAGGTGAAGTTTTTGTTCACAGAAATATTGCCAATATGGTCGTACATTCTGATATGAATATGTTAAGTGTTCTGGATTATGCGGTTAATGTTTTAAAAGTAAAACATGTTTTAGTTTGTGGTCATTATGGTTGTGGTGGTATAAAAGCAGCTATGGGCAATGACTCCATTGGAATTATTGACAACTGGATTCGCCATATAAAAGATGTTTATCGTTTGCATAGCAATTATTTAGATTCCATCGAAGATGAAACAGAACGTTTTAACACATTTGTTGAAATCAGCGTAAAAGAACAAGTTTTCAATTTGGCTAAAACTTCGATAGTACAATCGGCTTGGAAAAATGGTCAGGAGTTGACTTTACATGGTTGGGCTTATGGTCTAAATTCAGGTTTTGTTACTGATTTAGAGGTTAATATCAGTTCTAATAATGATTTGGATGAAGTATACCAATTGAAATTTTAAATATAAGCCGCTTTCAAGCCTTCGGTATGGACCCAAAACCGGATTGGATATTAAACACGAATTTCACAAATTTGCACAAATTAATTCGTGTAAATTCGTGAAATTCGTGTTTAACTTTTTAATATCAACTTAAAAATTAGTGTGAATCTACTTCATCCCTCTTACAAACTTGTTTCCATGGGTAGCTCTCGAGCGGCTTTTTTATTATTCGATCTCTTCCAGATTTTCATTAAATGCCGAAGGTAAAAGCGTTGGGATAAATTTAATCAAAATAGGAAGGAGTAAACTTCCTCCAGGGAGTAAAAATATAGTCAATGAAGGTATGGTTTTACAAATATCCAATATTTGTTTCTTAACTTTTTTCTTTTCTTTTTCGTTTAAATCTCTTCGGGTGGAATAGGCCAGTAATACCATTAATTCTTTGCTTTGTACTATTTCCTTGACTAATCGCTTTTTATTGCGACTGATTAGGGTGACAACACTTTGGGTGGTATGGTCGTAAAAATGCTTAACAGGATTCGAATAATTAAAGTAAGGAATATCCTTTTTATGTTTTGTAATAAAGAGATTGGTACTGCTAATACTACGATCGACAAATTCTTCTGAAACGGATAGTACTTTGGCTAAAGAATGTAAAAAATACGCTTCGTTATTTTCAATTTTTCCATCGCTCCATAAAGCCATTCCGGCAACATCAATAAGATAGTATTTCTCAAGGTCATTTGTAAAATAATCCAATTGGATTGTTTCTAAATTCTGAACTGAATTCTTCGAAAATTTACTGTAACGTATCGAAGCTTCAAAAAGCTTAATCAATAAATCATCATATTGCGTTTTGTTGGACTTTACTTTCAATGCCAGTGTTACAATATTAACAACTGTTTCCTCAATTTTTTTTAGATATTTTTCAGGGATTGATGCATGAATTAAATATTGGCGAAACGCCAGTACATCAATAAACAATAAGGCATTTGTTACCAGATGCGAAAAGTTTTTACTGATGATTGTATCATTAGTTTGAACGCGTTCATCAATAATTTTTTCGAGAGTAAGCGAAGGCGAATTTTTAGGTAATATTTTCTTAAAGATGTTAAATCCCTGAGGATTCATTTGATTGTAAAAAGCAACAGTTTGTTTGATGAAATTTTCCGGACTAATTTCTTTTTCCGTAGAACAAAAAGTAGCGTACAAGGTATTTAATAAAGCAACTTTAGAAATTTCTTGCTTGAACCAGCCTTTGGTTTCAATAGGACTTTTTGTTTCAAAAGAGATTATGTGTCCATATATAAATCCTGTATCTCTAACCTGATGGTAAAAGGTATCAGTGGTCTGAGAAGCATTCTCTAGTGAAAATTTTTGTTCTATAAAAAATTTATCTATCCAACCGGACGCCGAAGGGTTAATCATTGCTTTAATTTGAAGCTACAAAGCTATGTTTTTTTATGGTTTTGTAGAAAAGTTTAGGTTAAGTTTTAATTACTTATTGGAAATATTAATCTCGGGCTTTTTTATTTTGGGAGCAGAGATTTATAATTTCAGTGATTCTATTATTTCTTGTTTCTTCTCTCTTGGCTTGATTGAGCCAATAGAGATAACTTTTTCTATAGGATGGACTAAAATTTTTATAGTTTTTGAAAGCAAAACTATTGTTGTTAAATGCTGTTTCTAGATCGGATGGAATAATCAAATCCTCTACAGCATCTAATGAGATCCACGATCCATTTTTTTTAGCTATTTCAACTTTTGCTAATCCACTTTCGTGCATCAAATTTTCTTGGATGAGTTTTTCTATATATTTTTTATTGAGCTTACTCCAAACACTTTTATCTTTTCTGGGTGAAAAAACCTGTTTACGCCGTTCTTCGTCCATTTTTCTTACTGTCGAATCGATCCACCCGAAACAAATGGCAACTTGCACTGCCTCTTCCCATCGCATACTTTCAAATTCACTCCCAACTTTATAAAAAATTAGATACACGCCTTTAGAGGAGTGATGATTTTCATTCAACCAATCACGCCATTCTTTTGTGTTTTTGAAATAATGGTGTTCTTTATCTTCCAATAAAAATTTTTAAAAACTATTTAATAATAGCGGAACATGCTACTCTTCCTCCGGCGTTTCCTGTGGGTTGTGTAACGAAATCATCAGTCCCTTGATGAACGATAAGCCCTTTTCCTACAATATCGTTAGTTACATCTCCACAGCCAATACACCATTCATCCGTCGTTAAAGTTATCGTTCCATTTCCTTTTTCATCTGCTGTAAAGTTCCCTATATCTCCTTTATGATGTTCGCCAACTCCCCATTTTCCATGTTTTTTGAATGTTGGGTTCCAATGACCTCCTGCTGAACTTCCATCGGCAGCTGAACAATCTGATTTTTCATGAATATGTATCGCATGCGCTCCAGGTGTAAGTCCAGCTAATTTGGCGACGAAAGTGACTTTACCGTTTTTTTCTGTAAAAGTTGCTGTTCCAGAAACAGTACTATTGCTTTTTGGTTCAAAGGTTAGGTCTAATTTTTTAGAATGATTTGAACTACTGCTCGTTTTGCATCCAATCATAACAGATAAAACTAGCGCAATTGAAAGTGTTATTTTTTTCATATTGAGTTTTTATTATAAAAAATTTATTACGTAAAGTTACTCCATTTTTAACGAAAATACCCGAATGAAAACATAAAATTGCAATTTAAGCTTATTGCTTTTTTATCGCTTTATAGCGCCACTTTCTGCTGTGAATTTTGCAAAAAGAATTTTTAATTTCAATGCATAAAGTTTGTAGTTTTGATAGCAGTTTATTCTGTTGCCATTCTTAGTTGGTCAACATCCAATTTGCCAAAGAATAATTATTGAGAAAGATAATCGATTTTTTTTATTTTGATAACGACAAAATATTTTTATTATGAATCGTAAAGAAGCAGCAAAATCTGGTTGGGAATTGTTAAAACGAACATATAAGGAATTTGATGATGATAATGCCATTAAATTAAGCGCTTCATTATCCTATTACACTATATTTTCATTGCCGCCATTATTAATTATTATTTTGTCAATTTTTAGTTTTTTCTTTGGACGTGAGGCTGTTACAGGGAGGTTTTTTGGTCAGATTAACGGAATGGTTGGTAATCAGGCAGCGCTGCAAATTCAGGCAACCATTAAAAATATAGAGCTGACGGATAGCAATACCTTTGCCGCTATATTTGGTGGTATTATGTTATTAATAGGTGCTTCGGGTGTTTTTGCAGAAATACAAAGTTCCATCAACTTTATATGGGGATTAAAAGCGAAACCAAATAAAGGAATCATGAAGTTTATTAAGAATCGAATTATGTCGTTTTCAATGATTGCGTCTGTTGGATTTTTATTGTTGGTCAGTTTAATGGTCAATACCGTTATGGATGTTATCAATGAGCAATTGTTGCGATATTTTCCGGACTTAACCGTTTATTTATTTTATGTCTTTAATATTCTAATTTTATTTTCGACGACTACTATATTGTTCTCCATTATTTTTAAAACACTTCCGGACGGCTATATCGCTTGGAAAGACGCATTAGTTGGCTCTAGTTTTACTTCATTTTTCTTTATGTTTGGTAAGTTTGCTATCGGTTTTTATTTAGGAAGTTCAACTGTAGCAACCGTTTATGGAGCCGCCGGGTCAGTAATTATCATTTTAATATGGGTATATTATTCTGCTATTATTTTGTATTTTGGTGCCGAATTTACCAAAGTTTATGCCAACGTACATGGCGATAAAATTGTTCCAAATGCATACTCAGTTGGAATAAAAGTAGAGGTGATTGAAGTAAAAAAATAAAATCATGTTCTTGTGATTTCTTAAGTGTAAGGAAGTTATAAATTTACTTTTTTTGAAGCTTTTTTTTAGTACTAAATATTCTTCTAAAATTTAACATTGGCAGTATTATTGATTGTATTTTTCAATATTTTATTTCAATAAAAAACAAACTTATGAAAAAAATAATTTTAGCGCTAACTATTTTATGCTTAGTGTTTATTTCCTGCAATTCAATTAAAACATCAAATGCTAAAACGGCTTCGCTTGAAGGAACTTGGGAATTGAATTACATTACAGAACCAAGAATTGCTTTTGGGGGATTGTTTCCAAACAAAAAACCAACGATCATTTTTGATTTGAAAGAAAACAGAATTTCGGGTAATGCCAGCTGCAACAGGTATAGCGGAAAATTAAATGTTGATGGAAATAAAATCAGTTTCAAAGAACCGATTGCAATGACTAAAATGATGTGTATGGATATTAAAGGTGAAGTGGTATATATGGCAGCACTTCAAAAAATAGATTCTTATTCTATTTCCAAAGATGGAAAAACGTTGAATTTTATCATGGGGGATACTGCCATGATGCGTTTCGAGAAAAAATAAGCTGGGAATTTACTCTTGTAGCTCTTTTAATTTATCGTATTTTTTATTATATGCTTAAAGAAGGATTTTAATTAAAATAAATAGAAATCATGAAAACAAAAAATATCTTTTTAGTGTTGTTGCTTTCACTTTTTGTTACGATGAGTTTTGCTCAGGAAAAAACTAGAAAACAGTTAAAAGAAGCCCGTAAAATTGAAAAACAAAAACAGACGGAGATTTTGGTAAATTCCAAAGAATTCGTTTTTGTAGCCAGAAATGCTTCGCCTCAGGGATTCAGAAACATAGATTTAACGACTAATCCCAATTATGTAAAATTTCAACCTGATTTTATCAAAAGCGAAATGCCTTTTTTTGGCACAGCCTATAGTGGTGTGGCCTATCGAGGGGATGGCGGTTTAAATTTTGAAGGCAAACCACAAGAATATACTATTAAAAAAGAAAAGAAAGCTTATCAAATAAAAGCCGTAGTTAAAGGGCAATATGATGTGTATACGATATATCTCTCCGTTTTTTTTGATAGCAGCGCCTCACTTTCCATTAATTCAAATAATCGCAGTACAATCTCCTATAATGGAGAAATACGGGCAATAGAAAAGAAGGATATTAAATAATTTAAAATTTAAGTCATAAAAAAACCGTCTCGTTATTTCAACTTGACGGTTTTTTAAACAAATAAATTCAACTAAAAACTATTTTCTAATTAGTAACAGTATTCATTTTTCTCTACTAATTTTGCAGTAATTGCTTCTCTTAATGCTACAATATTTGGCATATTGGTATATTTTGTGAAACGGCGTAATCCCATTAACATCATACGTTGCTCATCTCCTTCGGCAAAAGAAATAACACTTTCTTTCCCTTTTTGAGTAACGATATCTACCGCTTTGTATAAGTACAATTTTGCCATGGCAATTTGCTCTTTTACTTTAGCTTCTCCTTCTTTTTTTGCTAATTTCTCTGTTCTAAGAATAGTACTTTCAGCCATATAGATTTCGATTAATATATCAGAAGCCGCCATTAATAATTGTTGGTGTGAATCTAAATCCGGACCATATTTTTGAACAGCTCCACCAGCAACCATTAAGAATGCTTTTTTCAATTTGCCAATCATTTCTTTTTCCTCAGCAAATAATTCAGAATAGTCAGGAGTATCAAAAGATGGAATTCCCATTAATTCTTCTTGTACTTTTGATGCAGGTCCGAGTAAATCAACGTGGCCTTTCATCGCTTTTTTAATCAACATACCTACAGAAAGCATTCTGTTGATTTCGTTAGTTCCTTCGTAAATACGTGCAATACGCGCATCTCTCCAGGCGCTTTCCATCGGAGTGTCTTCAGAGAATCCCATTCCACCAAATATTTGGATTCCTTCATCAGCACAATTTTGAATATCTTCAGAAACAGCCACTTTAAGGATTGAGCATTCAATAGCATATTCTTCAACACCTTTCAATTCTGCTTCTTGATGTGAAACACCTTCAGCTTCACGAGCTGCGATCCTATCTTCAATATCTTTAGCAGCACGGTAGGAAGCACTTTCTCCAGCATAACAACTTGTTGCCATTTCTGCTAATTTTGAACGAATCGCACCAAACTGAGAAATTGGAGTGTTAAACTGAATTCTTTCATTAGCATATTGTACCGAACTTGTAATCACTCTTCTTTGTGCGTCTAAACAAGCTGCTGCTAATTTAATACGACCCACATTCAAAGCATTCATGGCAATTTTAAAACCGTTTCCTCTTTCAGAAAGCATGTTTTCAACTGGAACTTTAGTTTCATTGAAGAAAACCTGACGCGTAGAAGAAGCACGAATACCTAATTTATGCTCTTCTTCACCCATTGAAATTCCGTTATCAGGTGTGTTTTCAAGGATAAAACCAGTAATATTTTTATCATCACCAATACGGGCAAAAACGATGAAAACGGAGCAAAATCCTGCATTCGAAATCCACATTTTTTGTCCTGTGATAGAATAATATTTTCCATCTTCAGATAAAACTGCTTTTGTTTTTCCAGAATTAGCATCAGATCCTGCGCCCGGTTCTGTCAGGCAATACGCGCCAAACCATTCGCCAGAGGCTAATTTAGGAACGTATTTTTGTTTTTGTTCTTCTGTTCCGTATAAAGTGATTGGCATTGTTCCAATTCCTGTATGTGCTCCGAAAGCAGTTGAGAATGATCCCGTTGCTCCCGAGATATAATCACAAACTAACATTGTAGATACAAATCCCATTCCTAATCCACCATAAGCTTCAGGTACAGCAACTCCTAAAAGTCCTAAGTCTCCTGCTTTTTTCATAGTTTCTTGTGTATAAGCGTAATCTTTTTTCTCAAAACGATCTTTGTGCGCCCATAATTCTTTGTCTACAAACTCTTTTACAGAGTCACGCATCATTAATTGCTCTTCTGAAAAATCTTCTGGAGTAAAAATATCTTCGCACTTTGTTTCTTTAACCAAAAACTGACCGCCACGGGTTACGTTTTTTTCAATTGTATCTGCCATTTTTTTTTATTTTTTTGATGTTGATGTTGTTGTTAATGTTCTAAATCCTAAGTTAACGGATGGAAATCTATGACTACAAAAGTTCGTAAATTCCTGCTGAACCTTGTCCGGTTCCTACACACATACTTACAATTCCGTATTTGCTTCCTCTGCGTTTCATTTCGTCGAATAATTGAACAGACAATTTTGCTCCGGTACAACCCAGTGGGTGACCTAATGCAATCGCTCCACCATTGACATTGATGATATCTGGATTTAGGTTTAATTCTCTCGTTACGGCTAATGCTTGCGAGGCAAACGCTTCGTTCAACTCAATTAAATCAATATCATTTAAGGTTAATCCTGCTTGCTTTAATGCTTTTGGAATTGCTTTTACCGGTCCAATTCCCATAATTCTTGGTTCCACTCCAGCCGAAGCGAAATTTACCAAACGGGCGATAGGAGTAAGGTTTAACTCTTTTACCATTTCTTCACTCATGATTAGAACAAAAGCTGCTCCATCACTCATTTGAGAAGAGTTTCCTGCAGTTACACTTCCGCCAGCTTCAAAAACCGGTCTTAAACCTGCCAAAGCTTCCACAGAAGTTCCGGCTCTTGGACCCTCATCTTTATTTACAATATAAGATTTAGTTTCTTTTTTACCGTTCTCGTTGATAAACGTTTGTTCTACAGTAATAGGAACAATTTGTTTGTCAAATTTACCTTCGGCTTGCGCTTTTAAGGCTTTCATATGTGATTGATAGGCAAACTCATCTTGGTCCGCACGAGATACATTGAATTGTTTGGCAACGGCTTCCGCAGTTAATCCCATTCCCCAATAGTAATCTTCGTTTCCAGCTTTTGCAACAGCATAATCCGGAGTAGGTTTGTAACCTCCCATTGGAATAAAACTCATGCTTTCGGCACCACCGGCAATGATACAATCTGCCATTCCAGATTGGATTTTGGCTGTAGCCATACCAATTGTTTCTAATCCAGAAGCACAATAACGGTTTACGGTTACACCCGGAACGTCTTCTATTTTCAATCCCATCAAAGAGATCAATCGTCCCACGTTTAGTCCTTGTTCTGCTTCCGGCATCGCATTTCCTACCATCACGTCATCAATACGTTTCTTGTCGAAATCAGGCAACTCATTCATCATAAATTGAATGGTTTCCGCTGCCAATTCATCAGGACGTTTAAATCTAAACACCCCTTTTGGGGCTTTCCCCACGGCTGTTCTGTATGCTTTAACTATATAGGCTGTTTTCATTTTTTTAGTTTCTTAGAGGTTTCCCTTTGGTTAACATAAATTGGATTCTCTCCAATGTTTTTCTTTCCGTACACAATGACAAGAAAGCTTCACGTTCCAAATCCAATAAATATTGTTCGGTTACTAAAGTTGGTTCTGATAAATCACCACCAGCCATAACATAAGCTAGTTTGTTAGCGATTTTTTTGTCGTGTTCCGAGATATATTTTCCGGCTTCCATTTGGTCCGTTCCTACTAAGAACATTCCAAGAGCTTGTTTTCCCAGAACTTTCACATCGCTTCTGCGAATCGGTTGCGTGTAACCGGCTTCCGCCATTAATAATGCATGTTTCTTCGCTTCGGCAATTTGACGGTCTTTGTTCACTACAATGATATCTTTCCCTTGTTGTAAAAGTCCAGTATCAAAAGCTTCGTAACCAGAAGTAGACACTTTTGCCATAGCAATAGTCAAGAAATATTCTTGCAATACATTCAACTCCACGTCATTTTTATGGAATAAATCGGATGCACGCAATGCCAATTCTTTCGAACCTCCACCACCTGGAATTACGCCAACACCAAACTCCACTAATCCCATATACGTTTCCGCCGCTGCAACTACTTTATCGGCATGCAAACTCATTTCGCAACCACCTCCAAAAGTCATTCCGTGTGGCGCAACCACTACAGGAATTCCCGAGTAACGTACGCGCATCATTGTGTCTTGGAACATTTTGATGGCCATGTTCAACTCATCATATTCTTGCTCAACCGCCATCATGAAAATCATTCCGATATTAGCTCCAACAGAGAAATTCGCTGCTTGATTTCCAATAACCAGACCTTGATATTCTTTTTCAGATAAGTCGATCGCTTTATTGATAGCGGCCAAAACATCGCCACCAATCGTATTCATTTTAGACTGGAATTCTAAATTCAAAATTCCGTCTCCTAAATCTTGTATAATCGCACCGCTATTGCTCCACACTTTTTTGCTTTCGCGAATGTTGTTCAGTATGATAAATGAATCCTGACCTGGAACTTTAGTTTGCTTCGCCAGTTCGCTATCGCTCGGGTGTGATTTTGTTGGAATATTGTAGGAAAAAGTAGCGCCTTCTTTAATAGAATAAAAACTAGAACTTCCTGAAGCCAACATTTCATTTACCCAAGCAGCTGGTTCAAGACCTTCCGCTTTCATCATATCAATTCCTTTTGCAACACCAATGGCATCCCAGATTTCGAATGGACCATTTTCCCATCCGAAGCCGGCTTTCATAGCATCGTCAATCTTGTATAGTTCGTCTGAGATTTCAGGAATTCTGTTAGAAACATAAGCAAACATTCCTGCAAAACTTTTTCTGTAGAATTCTCCTGCTTTGTCTTTTCCTTTTACCAGAACTTTAAAACGGTTAATTGGTTTATCAATCGTTTTTGTCAGTTCCAAAGTTGCGAAAGAAGCTCTTTTAGCCGGACGGTATTCTAAAGTATTTAAATCCAAAGACAAAATATCCTTGTCTACTTTTTTATAAAAACCTTGACCCGTTTTGCTTCCCAACCATTTGTTTTCCATCATTTTATTTACGAAATCCGGAAGTTTAAACAACTCGTGTTGCTCGTCATTCGGGCAGTTTTCGTAGATTCCGTTGGCAACATGTACCAAAGTATCCAATCCAACTACGTCAACCGTTCTGAAAGTAGCCGATTTTGGACGACCAATAACCGGACCGGTCAATTTATCTACTTCTTCAATTGTAAGTCCCAATTCTTTTACCAAATGAAACAAACTCTGAATCCCGTAAATACCTACTCTATTTCCAATAAATGCAGGAGTATCTTTGGCAACAACCGAAGTTTTACCCAAGAATTTCTCTCCATATATAGTAAGGAAGTCCAATACTTCTGTTGAAGTTTGTGGACCAGGAATGATTTCGAATAATTTTAAATAACGCGCAGGGTTAAAAAAGTGTGTCCCGCAGAAGTGTTTTTGAAAATCTTCGCTTCTTCCTTCACTCATAAAGTGAATTGGAATTCCAGACGTGTTTGAAGTTACCAAAGTTCCCGGTTTTCTGAATTTTTCAATTTGTTCAAAAACTAGTTTCTTGATGTCCAAGCGTTCCACTACAACCTCAATAATCCAATCAACAGCAGCAATTTTTGCCATGTCATCAGTGGTATTTCCAGTTGTGATTCTGCTGGCAAATTTCTGACTGTAAATAGGGGATGGTTTCGATTTTAATGAATTGGCCAAATGCTCATTTACCAATCGGTTTCTAACGATTTTGCTTTCTAAAGTTAGCCCTTTTTTGGCTTCTGCTTCGGCAAGTTCTCTTGGAACGATGTCCAAAAGTAAAACCTCTACACCAATGTTAGCAAAATGACAAGCAATTCCTGAACCCATAATTCCGGATCCTATTACTGCAACTTTTTTAATTGTGCGCTTCATACTTCGTTTATATTTGTTTTTTCGGTTTGCTCCGTCAGTTCACTGACGCTAGCGTGATTAAATATGTTTTTGTCCAGAATTAATTCGTTGATAGTTTCGGCCACTTCAATAAAATGCTGCAGCTTCTCCTCAGAGATATGTTGTTTCACGGTTTCATTAAATTTCAAAACCGTATTCTTAGATAATTCTCTTTTGTCTTTACCAAAATCAGTCAGATAAATCAATACACCACGGCCATCTTCAGGATTTTTCTTTCTTATGATCAATCCCTTTTCCTCCATAGATTTCAAGGTTCTGGTCAGGCTAGTGGCTTCCATTCCCATTTTCGGGCCCAAAGCAGTAGAGGGCGTTCCCCCTTCCTTATCAATACTCAAAAGGGCAAAACCAGTGGCCATGCTCGCATCATATTTTGAAGCTTCTTCATTATACATTCTGGCAACCGCTTGCCAGGTAGCTCGTAGTATGTAATCTATTGTTTTGTCTTTCATAGGGAACTATATCGATTTCAAATATAATAAAAAATACTATGCACGCATAATAAATTAAAATATTTTTTTGTTAAAAAGTACTAAATATAAATAAATACTACTGAATTTGAGCAAATTGAATGGTTTTTTAACGTATTTTTTGGGCGAGCCCCTCCACTATGCTTCGTCGTTCCTCCTCGCAACTCCGGGTCTGGCTGTCCGTTGTATCTTTTATTCCGCAGGCTTCATAAAAGGATGCCACTTCCATCCCTCGCGCAAATCCTGCAGACGAGAAATAATTTCGGTTTGTAGTATAATTGGTGGGATCAATTCTAATATTGGTTGATGAGATGCTTCGTTCGTCAGCATGACAAGATTGTGTATTATTACTACTGTTTAGGGAGGATTGTACTTATAAAGCTAAAACCAAAAAACCACGAACAGCAATTCGTGGTTTTTCCTTTATAATATTTTTTATAAGCCTTTTTAAACTCCCCACTATCAACATCTTTCAAGAACTTGATCACGACCGGGAAATAGTTTTTAGGGTCGTCGTATTGCGAAAGGTGGCTTCCGTTGGGGCAAAACACTCTGCAAATCCTGAAATTCCAAAACGTATCTGGTTGGGAAACCGAGCTTAATATGCACAATAAGTGCGTTGAACAGTAGTAATAAAAATTAGTTATCTTTGCCGTATAAAATTTCATGAAACATGAACTACAAAATATCATTTCAGGAAAGAGCCAAGTTAGGCATGGAAATGCTATCCAAGCAATCGCCCGTTACCTTAGAAGAAGCAAGAGCTCAAGTAGCGAGGCTAAAGAGAGCAAGCAAATCAAAACTGAAGAAGCAAAGAACATAAGACAATTTTGCGACCAAAATAATTTTTGGAACACCGAGATTGATATTACTACTTTTGTTTCCAGCGGTGCAGAGCAAAAGGTTTATCTTCACAATGAGTTTCAGGTTTTTAAACTCAATGATTCTATTTATTATTTAGCGTGGGAGGATTACTTCAATAATCTGCTGTTAAATAATTATTTCTTTCCAGACACAGCGTATCAATTAGTAGGGTTTTATGAATCGGAAGAAGTTTTGTATGCGGTAGTCGAGCAACCTTTTATAAAATCAGATCAAAATACAGTACTAGAAAATGTAAAAAGTTTTTTGGATGAAAATGGGTTTGAAAACACAAGAAATAACGATTACTTTAATCTAGATTTAGGAATCATTCTTGAAGATTTACACGACGAGAACGTACTGACTTTTCAAAATAATTTGTATTTTATCGACACTGTGTTCTATATCACAGAACAATTTTACAAATAATTATTTATTGGTAATTATATTATATTTGGTTCAAGATAGCAGGTTTATTGCTTTGTATTTTTATCATTTTTCATTAAAAACCAAAAAACCACGAACAGCAATTCGTGGTTTTTTGTAATATATATTGTTGTTAAGATTTCTTAAACGTCCCGTTATCCACATCTTTCAAGAACTTGATCACGCCCGAAAAATAGGTTGTAGGGTCATCGTATTGCGAAAGGTGGCTTCCGTTAGGACATAACAAGAAACGTCCGTTTTGAACTTCTTTAGACATCCATTCCATGTGCTTCGGATCCATAGTGTCATATTTGGCACCAATAACCAGTGTGGGAACCTTAATCGTTTTAAGTTTGGCAGTGACATCCCAATTCTTTAAAGAAGCATTTCCTGTAATTCCAAATTCACTTGGCCCTTGCATATACACATACACATTTGAGTTGATGTGTTTGAAAGCTCTGTTTATGGATTCTGGCCATTGATCAACAGGCATTCTTAAAATGTGTTCCGTATAATAGTATTTAAAAAGCAGTTCGGTGTATTTTGGGTTGGTATAATCTTTGTTTTTTTCAAATGTTTTTATTTGATCAAAAACTGCTTTTGGAAGCTTTGGACCTAATACTTCTTCTGCATATTTGTTATAAGCAGGTGCGCTGGCCATCATATTGGAAATAATCAATCCTTTAAGGTTCTTTTGGTATTTCAAAGCATATTCCATCGCTAAGATTCCGCCCCAAGATTGCCCCAAAATATAAAAATTTGAATTGTCACAACCTAATGCTTTTCGAACCTGTTCCACTTCTTCTACAAAGCGTTCGTTTGTCCATAAACTGTTGTCGTTGGGCTGATCGCTGTAATACGAACCCAACTGATCGTAATAAATGTATTCAATACTTTCGTTAGGGAAATACCCATCAAAGGATTCATATAGTTCATGTGTCAATCCCGGTCCGCCATGAATCAACAATACTTTTATTTTTGGATTATTGCCTACGGTTTTTGTCCACACTTTAAAAGTGCCTTTTGGCGTTTTTATCGGAATCATTTTGATACCGCCAGTCAGTTGATCGTCCCGTTTGGAGAAATCTAAATAATTTGCCTTAATCGAATCTTCTTCGTTTTTTTCTTTACAATTAGAAAAAAAGAATACACTTATAACGGAACAAATTAATACTTTTAGTTTCATAACGGGATTGTTTTTATAAAAGGCTAGCTGTATATTTTATTGAATAAATCAATGTATTTTTCCATTACTATTTTTCGTTTTAGTTTTAGAGTTGGAGTCAATTGTCCGCCTTCAATAGACCAAACATCTGGAGTCAATTCAAAACGTTTGATTTTCTCCCAATTCCCAAATTTTTCATTCAAAGTATCAATCTCAGCTTGAATTCGTTCAATTACTTTTTCGTTTGCTATGATTTCTTCATTGCTTTTTCCAATATCTATTCCATGAAGAACAGCCCATTCTTTGACAAATTCGAAATTGGGTTGAATGAAGGCTGCCGGCATTTTCTGTCCGTCACCAATCACCATGATTTGCTCAATGAAACGAGATTGTTTCATCGTATTTTCGATCAGTTGTGGGGCTATATATTTTCCGCCTGAGGTTTTAAACATTTCTTTCTTGCGATCGGTAATTTTCAAGAATCCATCCGCATCAAAAATTCCAATATCCCCAGTATGGAAATAACCGTCGGTGATTACTTCGCTGGTTAATTTTTCATCTTTAAAATAACCCATCATCACATTTGGTCCTTTACAAAGGATTTCGCCGTCTTCAGCAATTATAACTTTTACATTATCAATTACTTTACCCACAGTTCCCACTCTGAAACCTTTGTTTCTCATATCGTTTACGGATATTACGGGAGACGTTTCGGTCAAGCCGTAACCTTCCATAACGGGGATTTCTGCAGCTGCAAAAACTCTGGCTAATCGGGGTTGTAAAGCGGCGCTTCCTGATACCATTAAATCTAAATTCCCTCCTAAACCTTCTTTCCATTTACTGAAAATCAATTTTCGGGCAATTTTAAGTTGCATTTCATACCAAAAACCATTGGCTCCGTATGGTTCGTATTTCAGGCCTAAATCAATAGCCCAAAAGAAAAGATTCTTTTTAATTCCTGTTAGTTCAGTTCCTTTGGCATATATTTTATCATAAACTTTCTCCAGAAGTCTTGGTACAGCAGTAATAACCGTTGGTTTTACTTCTTTAAGATTATCACTGATTTTATCAATAGATTCCCCAAAATATACCGAAACACCATAATATTGGTATAAATATAAAATCATTCTTTCAAAAATATGACAGATAGGAAGGAAACTCAAAGCACGACTTTTCCCTGCTTCAAAAGGAATTCTTTTTGCACTGTCTAAAACATTAGATACAATATTTTTATGCGAAAGCATAACGCCTTTTGGCTTTCCTGTTGTTCCTGAAGTATAAATAATAGTCGCTAAATCTTCTGTTTTAACACTGCTTTTTCGGTATTCAACATCATTTTGATTGCCGGTGTCTACACCAAGAATCAATAACTCGTTCCAGTTTTTACAACCTTCAATCTCATTGAACGAGTATACTTCTTTTAGATTCGGAACTTTATCTCTAATTAAATTTACTTTTCTAAGTACTTCAGCATCCGACACAAAACAATAAATCGCACCCGAATGATTCAATATATATTCGTAATCATCTTCAGAAATTGTTGGGTAAATAGGAACCGTTTGCGCTCCGGTTTGCAAGGCACCAATGTCCATAATATTCCATTCTGTCCTGTTATTTGAGGATATTATGGCAATTTTATCGTCCTTTTGAATGCCCATTCTCAAGAGTGCCCTGGAAACCGCATTAGCTTTGGCTATGTATTCTTGAGTAGAAGTTTTTACCCAAACACCGTTCTGCTTACTTACTAAAGCATCCGGAATGTTAGTGTATTTTTCTTGCTGATAATATGGGAAATCAAAAAGGCGAGTGATAGTTATCATTATAAAATAATTGAATTTTATCGCAAATTAAATAAAAATTAACGATATTTTTTGTTTTTCAAAAATTAAATGGAAAAATTAAACAACGACGCTGATATTCAGCGAAATCGTTTTCTTTAAATAGAAATAATGAAGTGGGTGTTATAAAGAAAAATACCAATAATAGTTCCGATGCAAACTTTAGTGCTAGTGATACTGTGTTTTTTAAAATTACCTGATATCATTTTGCCTGATTATAGTTAGTTCTAATTTAATTACATAAAATTAATTTTTATACTATTGATTGTCAAGCTTTTAAATAAAATTAGCTATATTTATAGTAGTATTAACTAAAAACAATATTAAAATGAAAAAAGCACTACTAATTGTGATGGTGGTTTTTACTTGCATCACTTACGCACAAAAAAAAACGAATGGTACTATTTATGTGGATCATCCTGCAATTAATGTAGTTGAATCGATGACTAAAGCTTTTGTTAGCGGAGATGCTGACAAGGTAGCCAGTTTTTTAGCTGATGATTTCAAATCTTTCAATGGCACTGACATGAATGAAAAAGCAGGAGATAAGGCCTCCTTTTTAAAAAGAGTGAAGTATTGGAAAGATAATATTGATTATCTAAGTATCAAACGTTCGACAGGAGCTTATCCGGATGCATTAGAATATATAGATGATGCTCAAAAAGATGTTGTTTGGGTGCAGACATGGGAAGATGTAAAAGGAATGCATAAAAAAACTGGCGTAAAAATAGATATGCCTTTGCATCAACTATTTGTGGTGAATAAAAACAATAAAATTAAATCAATTACAAAATATAATAACAATAGTATTTTTGATGAAATTGGAAGCAGTTCTGATGAAAGAAAAAACGGTACGATATACAATCATCACGACTATATTAACAAGGTTAGGGCCATGATCTATTCATTTGAAAACAAAGACTATGATAAATCCTATAGTTTTTACGATAAAGAAGCAAAATTTAGAAGTATTAATATGGCTCCAGATGAAAAAAGCATGACCTTGGATCAGATGAAAGATAATGATAAAAAATTAATGGCACAATTTGACATTACAAGTATTGATGTGGTTGGCTACCCTGACTATTTAAACTATGAGATGGGAAATGCAAAAGTGGTGCAATCTTGGTGGAATTTTAATATGACCAGAAAATCAGACAATAAAAAAATTGTAATGCCAATACTTTTTATTGACACTTTCAATGATAAAGGATTGATTGTTGATGAAATTGCTTACTACAGTGAGAAACTCATGGAGAAATAATTATTGCCTATAAAAGAATCATTCTTTGTAAATCATAAAGCCGAAACAAACTGTTTCGGCTTTATGATTTTGTAGCAACGTGACGGGGATATATTCGCCAATTGGCAAAATTATTCTACATAGTCTTTACTTCGATCTCCTAAGATAAACATTTTCTTTTTTTCAAAGTGAATAGAAAAATGCGCGTGTATCCATCCATCGTCAGTTTCACTTCCAGTAGTTGTTTCTTTGTTTTTGTACCAAAGCGTGTAGACCGCATAATTAAAACCTTTTTGGTATTTGGGCGTCCCGTCTTCAAAGCATTCCATACCCCAAATCATAGTTGTTTTTGATAAGTCATCCAGCTAAAAAATCCCGGTTCCATCTGGATTTAATTGCACGATAGGTTCTGCTGCTCCTTCAAATAAATAGGTTCCGGTTATGGGATAATCGACATTTGTAGTTATATAATGGATTCCATTTTTTGTCGTGATTTTATCGATTTTATTTTGGGCATAACTGCCAGTTACAAAGAGTATCAATGCAATAAACGATAGTTTAAGGTCTTTCATTAGTTAGGGGTAGATAGAAGGTTGATAGCCAAATCTAGTTAATTGCAGCTTTTTGAGCAAATAATATGCTATAAATATCATACAACAATTTTAATGCTCGAAATTACTTGGGTCGCTTGTCAACTCCAGCGTGGTAGGGATTAGTAAAATTCATGCCACCGGATCATTTCCATCATCATATTCTGAAACTGTAGCGGGATGTATTCGCATCAATCGCTCGAGCACCTCCTGATTTACATCAAGCTGTTCAGGATCATTTTTGACAGCGAAAACTTCGTCAGCCAATTGTAACATTCATTCAAAATTGCTTTTATACATGTATTAAAAATAAAAATTCAGCCATTGCTTAATTTACTAAAAACTAGGTCAATATTTACAATCTTTCTAAATTCTTGGTTTGTTTAATAAGTTGATTAAGGTTCTTCATTTTTCCCTCAGTTCTACTGTGAATGCAGTAGGCAGTATGATAAAAGTGCGATTGCAGAAAATTTATTTGTATTTCGTTCCATTCCTCCAAGCTGAGATTTGGATTGTAGTGTTTCAATTCCAAGTATAGTTTGTTCCCAATGTGCTCAAAATTATCCGTTCCAAGATATTCGAGATCGGCATCTGCAAGAATACATTCTAGTTTGGTTTTTGGTTTTTGAGGTATTATAGTGGCTCTGATCATGCCAGAAATGATTTCGATTTCTTTTTTGGTGTATCCAAAATCTGGTAATTTTTTTTCAGCCAGTCGAATACCTTCTTCTTCATGTCCCTCAGTACCAGTGTTGATAAATCCAGCATCATGAAACAGTGCCGCAGTTTTTAGTAGTAGTATGTCAGCTTCATTTATATGTTCTTGCTGAGCAATATATTCTGCTATTTTTACCACATGTTGCGTATGTTTCCAATGGTGATAAATTAGAAATGGTGACAATCTGGATTTTAAACAATCCAAGACATTCATAGACAATGCATTCCAGTTTTTCATATAAATATTATTGGTTTTTTAGGATAGGGCATTAGTACTCACTTTCTTCATTGAATCTCCTATCATAATTATTTCATTTAAGAATGTTTTTGCTTATTTCTTAGAATTCCTCCACTCGCTTCTTTAATGTATTGAATAAACATAAAAGCTTTAGGGTCTAATTTTCTTATTTCATCTTTGATTCTAAGTAATTCAAGTCGGGTCACTACCGTGACAATGATATCGCAGTCCGTTTTCATATCGAAAGTATCAGGTAAATAGCCGCGCTCGCCTTTAATTACTGTAATTCCTTTTCCGAATTTTTTTACGATTAGAGCCTTGATGTCGTCACTTTTGGATGAAATGATATTTAAGGAAGTGTATTGTTCTAAACCGTGGGCGATATAATCAAGTGATTTTATGGCCGAAAAATAAGTAACTATCGAATATAATGCAGTCGCAATTCCAAAATACCACGCAGCAGCCAGAAATAATAAGGTGTTCATAGCAAAAATGACTTCTGACACATTAAGCCCAATTTTTCGGGTAGTTAATAAGGCAAGAATTTCCACACCATCAGCGGTTGAACCACTTCGAATACACAAGCCCATTCCGATACCTATAAGGCAACCACCAAACAAGGCAATTAAAAGGCGATCTGTAGTAACGGCATCGATATGTATAAAGGTCATAGCGGCTGCTATCAATAAAAAAGTGATCAAACTTTGTATGGCAAATGTTTTACCCAGTAACCGTTTTCCTAAAAACAAGAACGGTAAGTTTAAGCTGAGCACCAGAATTCCAAAAGGCAAATGGGTGATTTCATGCATAAGTATGGAAATACCTATAATCCCTCCGTCCAAAAATTTATTGGGTATCATAAACCCTTTTAATGCCAATGTAATAAATGCGACACCCACTAAATTTAAAACAATATTTTTAGGATGAAATATTTCCTTCCAGTCAATAGGTTGATGTTCAATATTCATAAGGATGAATTTGGATTAAAATCCTTTAAATATACTACTTTATTTTGATAAATATTGATTATATTTACCTTATAATTAGCATGTTACATTCGATTTCGATTCATTGGTTTCCCCAGCCATTTTTAAATTAATAGTTTTCTAAATTAGATTTTATTAACCTTTAAATATATCAATTATGGCAGATGTAATCGTCACTCTAAATGTTGACAAAAGTCAAATTTCCGTACAAAATGTTGATCCATTTTGTAATTTTGGACAAGGTCCAGGGATTACTAATGAAGATTTTTTAACTAGGGTAAATGCTGGCGATACCGTAATCTGGCAAGGTGTGTCCAGCGTAACACCGCTAGATACGGTCAATATTACCAATATAAATCATAGTGGCGGTAATAGTGTTTTTAGTCACGATAATTTATCTGGAAATGGGCAGCATCCGGAAAAAGTTTCCGGCGCTGTTCGAAACAACGCCCGTGGGGAAACAGAAAAATATACCATAATGTTTAACGTTTTCAATAATGGCATTAGACGACCGGGTATTTTTAGCATTGATCCGAAATTAGCGATAAATCCATAATGGAACTACCCTTTTTTAAATATTATTTTTCAGTTTCCCTTTGTGTATTTTTTTTTCATTTAAGTATTTCAGCCCAAGAGCAAAAAGTGGCAGATAGCCTAGTGAAAATTTATCAGGAAGGGAATCTTGATAATTCTGAAAAATTAGAATTACTTAGGAATTTATCTTTTAATGAAGTGAATAATCTCAAATTATCCTTAAAATACGCAGAAGAACTTATCGCACTTTCCAAATTAGAAAAAAACTATTTATATCTGCATCGTGGCTATTTTCAAAAAGGGAATAAACTCAGACTCTTGGGAGATTTAAATAAATCGCTGGATGCTTTTTTCAAAAGTGAAGAGGCAGCAACTAAAGCAAAATACAATATAGGACAAGGGACCGCATATTCTTCAATCGCGGATGTATATTCAGTAATGGGAAATTCTAAAAATGCCCAAATATACTACGACAAAGCAATCAAATTATTAAGAAAAACAGACAATTCAATTGGTTTAGCGTCAGCTTTACTCAACGCAGGCGACGAATATTCAAAAAACAAGAAATATGATTTAGCTTTACGTTATTTTAAAGAATCAGGAGAAATTTTCAAAAAGGCTGATTATTTAAGTGGTACAGCTTATAACTTGGGAAATATAGGAATGGTATACGCAGAGCAGGGAAAGGATGTATTGGCAAAGAATTATATTAGTCAATCCATAAAAATGCTGGAAGAACTAAAGGATTACTATGCAATTTCAGATTATCTGACCTACATGTCAGATATTTATTTAAAACAGAATGATTGGACTACAGCACTCAATTATGCGCAAAGAAGTCTAGAACTAGCCCAAAGATATGGGTTGAAAGATCAAATCAGTAACTCAAATCTCAAACTTTCTGAGCTCTATCAAAAAGCCGGTAATACTACTGAATCCTTTAAATATTATAAAAATCATATTGCTTATAGGGATAGTGTTACTAATCTCAAATCTGTTCAGCAAATGGCTGATTTGCGAACGGATTATGAAGTTTCCCAGAAACAGTCTGAAGTCGATTTGCTAAACCAGGGAAAGAAAAACCGGCAGATTATGGCAATTTCATCTGCTGTTTCATCTGCACTTGTTTTTTTATTGGCCTTCGGAATGTACAGACGCTATAAATTCATAAAGAAAACTAATGTTATTATTGAAGAAGAAAAGAATCGGTCAGACCACTTATTGCTTAATATTCTTCCTGAGGAAACAGCGCATGAGTTAAAACAAAATGGGAAAGTACTAGCCAAAAAGTTCGAATCGGTTACCGTATTATTTACTGATTTCGAAGGATTTACACATTATGCGGAAAAGTTATCACCAGAGAAATTGGTAGAAAGTGTTGACTATTATTTTTCGAAATTTGATGAAATTATGGCGAAATATGATTTAGAAAAAATAAAAACGGTCGGGGATTGTTATATGTGTGCAGGAGGATTACCTTTTCCAACAGACGATCATGCTTTTAAAATGATTCATGCCGCTTTTGAAATTGCCCAATTTGTTACGGATTCAAAAAATAATAATCCACTAAATCATACCCGTTTTGAAATTCGCATCGGGATTAATTCCGGGCCGGTAGTGGCGGGAGTAGTTGGGACGAAAAAATTTGCCTATGACATTTGGGGCGACACAGTAAACATAGCTTCCCGCATGGAATCTAATTCAGAGCCAGGCAAAATAAATATATCTCAAAATACCTATGAGTTGATTAAAGAGACCTTTAATTGTGATTATAGAGGAGAAATTGAAGTGAAAAATAGAGGAATGATGAAAATGTACTTCGTAAATGATTATATAAATCGATGTGAGCTAACTTAAAATAATTTACTTATTATTACAAGTCTTCAAAAAACTGTAAATTTTGAAAATTAATTGAAAAACTATGTAAAAGCCCAAAACGGGAGATAACCTATCTTTGTAATATTATAAATTCTGTTTAGTAGTAGTGTTACTAGTTTGATAGGTTGGCGAAATGGCATCAAATACATAGAGGTTTTCCAACCTTCCGTCTATGACCAACGAAATGGTACACGAGTTTGATACCCATTGATTAGTTTATAAAACCGTATTTCTAAACAGAATTATTTTTATGAGACTCAAAATTAATGAAATATAAAGCTACCTGAATCAACCAAACTATTAAGAAATAACATTCAGGTGACGTGCAAGATAAACACCCATACTAAAGCAAGATTGAAGAAGATAGCCGCCAGTAGGTGCATCCAGATCAATCATTTCCCCAATGCAATAGTTATTCTTCATCTTTTTTAATTCAAAATTTTCATCCAAGGCATTCAACTGAATCCCTCCAGTGGTGGATATGGCTTCGTCCAATAGGGCAGAACCTGTGATTTCAATACGGAGCTTTTTGATTCTTTGTGCCAAAAGTTCCGTATTCAGGTAGGTTTCTTTTGAAAGATAGGTTTTCAAAAGCCCAATTTGTGCAGGACTCATTTTAAGCTCTTTTTGTAATTTTTCACTTGTCTTTTTTAAGTTTGATTTTTTGATCTTTTGATGCAAATCATCCTGACTTAATGTTGGTTTTAGATCTAAGAAAATGCTAGCCTTTTGCTGACTATTAAGCTCCTCCCGGATTTGCGGGCTGATTGCATAAATGGCATTGCCTTCTAAACCAAAACGCGTAATCACCACTTCGCCTTTTTGAGTTTTATCGCCACAGCTAATGGCTATATTTTTAAGCGGATTTCCTTCATATAAATCGATGAAATCATCACGCCAGTTTACACCATAAGCACAATTTGAGGCTTTAAAAGGAACGACATCTATTCCTTTTTTTTTGAATAAATTAAGCCAGGTTCCATCGGAGCCAGTTACTTTCCAGCTGCCTCCGCCCAGGGCAAAAATGACATAATCCGATTTGATTTCTATATTATCATTGAAAACAAGATCTTGGTTGCTATTCCAGCCCGTCCAAATATATTGATATTGAATGGCGACTCTTCGCTTTTTGAGCACATCAAGAATAGCGTTAAGCACTGCAATAGGTTTAATTCCGCTTTCCGGATATACACGTTTACTACTGCCGATGTACGTCGGGATTCCCATGAGATCAATCCATTTTTGAAAATCTTGGTTGTCAAAATTGAGTAGGGATTCCTTTAAAAAATGGGATGGAGTGTAGCGTTCTATAAATTGCGCAATTGGTTCAGAATGGGTAAGGTTAAATCCGCCTTTTCCAGCCACAAGAAACTTTCTTCCAAGCGTTTTGTTTTTCTCGTAAATGGTAACATTAAATTGCTGCGGATCGAGAAATGCGGCAAGCAAAAGTGCTGCAGGTCCTCCTCCAATAATTGAAACTGATTTCTTCACCCTGCAAAAATACGCTATGTATAAGGATTAAACGGGTTATAGGATTTTTATTAATTATTGCATACCAAAATGCAGTACCCGAAATCTCAAATCTGGTGATACCGCTGTTGCAGTAGTTTATTTTTTTGCGTTTTTTGTTTTAACTATTTCTGAAATTTTTGCCAAATGATGATCATCATGTTCCGCTACAAATAAAAATAAGTCCATTGTTCGCATTGGAGTTTTAAGCCTTGGATGAAGAGCGGATTTAAAAACGGTTTGTTCATCAATATTTTCAAGTAACATAATAGTTTGATATCTTACTTTTCTGAAAGTATCAAGGAGTTCTTCAATTGGCGTGTCATTATGGTTCGCCAAGTCAGTTTTACTATTTTGTAAGTCAGCAGGGCGTAATTCCAATTGCCCGTTTTTTATATCTTCAAATCTACCTTACCAAAGCGGTTCAAGGTCAATTAGGTGTCCTACATTTTCTTTTATTGACCATGTATTATTAATTTTGTACGTCAGTATAGTTGGTTGGATTGATTTAAATTTTTCTTCAACTCGCAATGGAGTTCCTAAAAGTCGTTCCAGAATTGAAGGGAAAATATTTTGATTCGTATCAAAATTGAAATTTCTGTCAAACCATTTTATCTGTTCCATATTTTCTGTTTTTTTGATTTGAGAATATTTTTAAATTTTTCGCTAACGTTTGGCCGCTTGGCGATGTGGCGGATTATGAAAGCCTAAACTTTCGGTTAATGACTACTTTTCCAAGTACAAAACCAACTTCAAATTAAGCCTAAACCCGCCATATTGCCAAACGGCGCTTAGTGGCTGGTTTTATATTCAGTTTCGTTTTTTATTAAATTTTTCCCCATAAAATATATTCCGATTATAATAAATGGAATACTCAAAATTTGTCCCATATTTAATTTCATTCCTTCTTCAAATTCCACTTGATTTATTTTTACAAACTCTATTAAAATTCTCATAGTAAAAATTAAAGTTATTGCCAAACCAAACAAAAATCCATTTCCTAACTTTATGTTTTTGGTTTTGTAAACTGTAAAAATTATAATGAAAATTATTAAATAAGCGATTGCTTCATAAAGTTGCGCTGGATGTCTTGGTATATTGTCAACTTTTCTAAAAATAAACGCCCAAGGCATTGTAGTCGGATTACCAATCATTTCCGAGTTCATTAAATTAGCAAGTCTAATAAATGTTGCTCCAAGTGGTGCAACGATTGCAATTAAATCAAGTATTTTAAGATATTTTATTTTATATTTTTTTGAATATAAATAAAGTGAAATAAATAGTCCAATTGTTCCTCCGTGGCTTGCTAATCCGCTATAACCAATAAATTTTACTTCTCCAATTTGATTTATTTTTATTGGTAAAAACATTTCTAAAATATTTTCCGAATAATATTCAAAGTCATAAAATAAACAATGTCCAAGTCTTGCCCCAACAAAAATTCCAATTATTCCATATACAAACAACGCTTCGTGTGCATTATCTTTTAAGTTTTCTTTTTTATAAATTCCTTTTAGAATATAAGTACTTAAAAGTAAACCACAACCAAATAGAAGTCCGTAATATTTTAATGGAAACCCAAAAATGTTAATTATTTCAGAGTCAAAATCCCAATTTATGTATAATGCAATCATATTTTTATTAATTTCTATTTTCTGCGGTTTTTTTGGCAAACTAGCCATTAACTTGTATATACTCGCTACAAAGTTGCGACTATACACCCATAATTGGGTAAATTGTCTCAAATGTAGAAATAATATTTTTATTACAAATCATCAAAATCATTTTAAATTAACTCCCATAAAAAAAGCGCTCCTTTTCAGGAACGCTTTCAATATAATAAATCAAAAAAGTTATTTTTTATTCATCCATTTTCTGGCATTGACAAAAGCTTCATGCCAAGGCGAAACTTCATCGTCTCTATCTTTTGGGTAATGCGGCCAGTTCCATTGAAAAGTAGAACGTTCAATGTGTGGCATCATTACTAAGTGACGGCCTGTTTTATCGCAAAGCATCGCAACATCAAAATGAGAGCCGTTTGGATTAGCAGGATAGCCTTCGTAGGCATATTTAGAAACAATATTATAATTTTCTTCGCCCATTGGTAAGTTGAATTTTCCTTCTCCGTGCGAAACCCAAACGCCTAACGTAGCACCAGCCAAACTGGATAACATCACTGAATTATTTTCCTGAACCGTAACCGAAGTAAAAATACTTTCATGTTTTTGACTTTCGTTATGCAACATTTTTCCGTGTACTTCATGCTCCGGATTGATCACTTCGAGTTCCATAAACAGTTGGCAACCGTTACAAATTCCAACTGACAACGTATCTTCGCGTTTGAAGAAATTGTCTAAAGCCGTTTTTGCTTTTTCGTTGTATAAAAATGCTCCTGCCCAACCTTTGGCTGAACCCAATACATCCGAATTTGAGAATCCTCCCACAGCACCAATGAACTTAATGTCTTCCAAAGTTTCACGCCCTGAAATCAAATCTGTCATGTGAACGTCTTTGACATCAAAACCGGCCAAGTACATCGCATTCGCCATTTCACGTTCCGAATTACTTCCTTTTTCACGGATAATTGCCGCTTTTGGTCGTGGTTGAGAAGAGTCGATTACGGGTTTTTTTCCTGCAAAATGAGTTGGGAAAGTATACTGTAAGGCTTGATTTTTATAATTGTCGAAACGCTGTTGTGCTGTTCCGTTCTTTGATTGTTTTTGGTCTAATAAAAACGAAGTTTTAAACCAAATATCTCTGTATTTAGGTATGTCTAATTTGCAAGGACCAAAGTCTAAAGTCGCTTCACTAGTTGCAGTTCCTAATTTGTAGAAACTAACTCCGTTTTGGTTTAACTTGCTTTCTAAAGTGGCATCGATTTTAGCTTGAAAAACAATTCCAATGTTCTCTGCAAAAAGATATTTGATGATGTCTTTTTCTTCAAAAACAGAGAAATCTATTTTTGCTCCCAAATTCACATCAGCAAAACACATTTCCAATAAAGTCGTGATCAAGCCACCACTTCCAATGTCGTGTCCTGCAAGAATGTTATCTTCCAAGATTAATTCCTGAATGGTATTGAACGCTTTTTTGAAGAAAGCCGCGTCTTTTATTGTTGGCGTTTCGGTTCCAATTTTGTTCAGAACTTGTGCAAAAGATGAACCTCCTAATTTATATTCGTCTTGCGACAAATTGATATAATAAATAGAACCGCCGTCTCTTTGTAAAACAGGTTCCACTACTTTTCTGATATCCGTACAGTTTCCACCTGCCGAAATAATTACCGTTCCCGGCGCAATCACTTCGTCATTCGGGTATTTTTGCTTCATGGAAAGCGAATCTTTTCCAGTTGGAATATTGATTCCTAGTTCGATTGCAAAATCGGAACAACCTTCAACAGCAGCATACAAACGAGCGTCTTCACCTTCGTTTTTACATGCCCACATCCAGTTGGCTGAAAGTGAAATACCTTTCAATCCGTCTTTAATTGGTGCCCAAACAATATTCGATAATGATTCGGCAATCGCATTTCTGCTTCCTGCCACAGGATCAATCAAAGCCGAAATAGGAGCGTGGCCTATTGAAGTCGCAATTCCTTCTTTTCCTAAATAATCCAACGCCATCACACCACAATTGTTCAATGGCAATTGCAAGGGTCCCGCACATTGTTGCTTGGCCACTTTTCCGCCTACACAACGATCGACTTTATTCGTCAACCAGTCTTTACAGGCAACCGCTTCTAATTGAAGTACTTGCTCTAAATAAGTGGCGATATTTTTTGTAGAATATTCTAAACCGGCATAGTTGTATTCGATAGTTTTATCGGTCATCACTACTTTTGGAGAACTTCCAAAAAAGTCTTCCAAAGCAAAATCCATTGGTTTGGCACCGGTAGTTTTTGATTCGAAAGTAAAACGATGATCGCCGGTCACTTCTCCCACCTGATACATTGGAGAACGTTCCCGATCAGCAATTTTTTGAAGTAAATCGATATTTTCTTTGCCAATAACTAATCCCATTCTTTCCTGAGATTCGTTACCGATGATTTCTTTTGCAGAAAGCGTAGGATCGCCCACAGGCAATTTGTCTAAATCAATTAAACCTCCAGTTTCTTCCACTAATTCCGAAAGACAGTTTAAGTGTCCTCCAGCGCCGTGATCGTGAATGGAAACAATTGGATTATTATCACTTTCTACCAAACCACGAATGGCATTGGCAGCACGTTTTTGCATTTCCGGGTTCGAACGTTGTATGGCGTTCAATTCAATTCCTGAACCAAAAGCGCCAGTGTCTGCTGAGGAAACCGCAGCGCCACCCATCCCGATTCTATAATTTTCACCACCCAAAATAACGATTTTATCGCCTTCTTGTGGTTTGTGTTTTATCGCTTGGTCTAATTTTCCGTACCCAATTCCACCGGCTTGCATGATTACTTTATCGTAACCTAATTTTCTAGCTTGTGCTGATCCTGTCGAAGCGTTTTCTTGGTGTTCGAAAGTAAGTACAGAACCTGTAATTAAAGGCTGCCCGAATTTGTTTCCAAAATCAGAAGCTCCATTAGAGGCTTTAATCAAAATATCCATTGGTGTTTGATACAGCCATTTTCTTTCTGAAACTGCATTTTCCCATGCTCTGTTTTCTTCCAAACGAGAATATGAAGTCATGTAAACTGCCGTTCCTGCTAATGGCAACGAACCTTGTCCACCAGCCAAACGGTCGCGAATTTCTCCTCCTGAACCTGTTGCAGCTCCGTTGAAAGGCTCTACGGTTGTTGGGAAATTGTGCGTTTCGGCCTTTAATGAAATAACCGAATCAAAATCTTTTGTTTCGTAGAAATCCGGTTTGTCAGCGCTTTTTGGAGCAAACTGCTGCACTCTCGGTCCTCTTACAAAAGCCACATTGTCTTTGTAAGCCGAAACAATATCATTAGGGTTTTCCTGAGACGTTTTCTTAATCATCTTGAATAAAGAAGACTCTTTCTCTTCGCCGTCAATTATAAATTTTCCGTTGAAAATCTTGTGACGACAGTGTTCTGAGTTGGCTTGCGAGAAACCGAAAATTTCGGAATCCGTTAGTTTTCGTCCTAATTTGATGGCTAAATTATCTAAATAATCTACTTCATCAGGACTTAAAGACAATCCTTCTTTTTTGTTGTAAGCGGCAATATCATCGATGTCCAAAATTGCTTCCGGAAGTACGTTGATAGTAAAAATATCTTGATTTAGCTCGGTGTATTTTTGCGAAAGCATTGGGTCAAAATCAGAGAAATCGGCAGTAGCTTTGTGAAATTCTTCGATTCGAATGATTCCCGCAATCCCCATGTTTTGGGTAATTTCTACAGCGTTCGTGCTCCAAGGCGTAACCATAGTGGCACGAGGACCAACAAAAAAACCCGTCAGTACGGATTTTTCTATTTTATTTGAGTCGGCAAAAAGCCAATTTAATTTTGAAATGTCTTGAGCTGAAATTTCGTTTTGCGTCTGTACTGCAAAAACAGTTTTGCTTTGGTTTTCAAAGAAATGGATCATTGTTGTATAGTTTGTTGTATTGCGGTGCAAATTTAGTCAATTAAGATTAAATTTGGAACAAAAAAAAGCGGCAATTTTGCCGCTTTCTAATTATGGATTCTTTAACAAAAACTAGTTAATAATCAGTTTCTTAATCAAGGATTTTGAGTCATCCGTTATTTTTACCAGATACACTCCTTTGTTAAGGTTCGTTACAGATAAGGCTGAGCCGTCTGCGTTCTTAATTTCAAAAACCTTTTGACCTAGGACATTAAAAATTTCAATTGAAAAGGCTTTATTCGAATTGTCTATTGAAAAGTTCCCATTAGACGGATTTGGATACATTTTAAAATCGCTAAGATCTACAATTGCTGTCGTTTTAGTTGATTTTGTAGCAATACGACTTCCTAAATTACTACAAGTGTCAACGGCATACGAATCCCATTGCGCAGTGATACTGAATGTTGTAGTTGGAGATGTTACAGTTGATTTTCTTCTTAAAGTTACATCAATTGCAAAGTCTGCCGCTCCTCCATTAAAAGTTCCAATGATATCGATTAGTACTCCGTTTTTAAATAAACCTACAGCATCATTTCCATTAAAAGCCATTTCAGCAGCTGATGTAGAAAGATTTGCTGAACCTGTAGAATAACAACCTAGAGCAATCAAACTGTTTACAATCGTGAATTTACTTCCGTTGTTTAAAGTTCCTGCAAGGGCTAGTCCTGTACTCCACGCTCCGGCACCATTTGTTTGTTTTTTAATACTGTAAATAGACATGTTAACGGCAGTTCCTGTTGCATTCGAAATTTCCAATGCTTTGTTATTGGAAGAACCCTCAATATATTCAGAAAACAATAAATCGGTCGCAGTTGAACCACCTGCAGCTGTAGTAATACTCGCTACATTACTTGATGCAGAAACATTTCCGGCGGCATCTTTAGCTTTTACAGAAAAAGTATAGGCTGTTGAAGCAGTCAATCCCGTTACAGCATAAGTAGTTGCGGTTACAGTAGCTTTCAAAGTAGCACCTTGGTAAACATCATAGGCAGTTACTCCCACATTATCCGTTGAAGCTGTCCAAGATAAATTGGTAGCGGTCGCGGTAGTTCCAGAAGCTGTTAATGAAGTTGGAGCTGTTGGAGCAGTCGTATCAGTCGTTGCTGCAATAATGGTTACAGAATAATCTTCTACTTGTCCATAAGGAATCGCTTCACAAGCTGTTGGAATTGCATTGTATTTCAAAGAAACTCTCATTCTGGTTGTTCCTAAAGTTGCCGTTGTTGGTATAGTGATAGCACCTGAGACTGGAGTCGTTGTAGAGGCTGCTTTAGACCAAACTAATTCTCCAGCATCTGTAAATAGACCGTTTTGGTTGTAATCAATCCAAACTGCATATCCTTCACTATATACCGTACTCGTCCAAATAGGTGTAATGGTGATTGTATAAGCTGTTCCACGTGCCGTATTTGCAGTTAATGAAGCGAAATTTTCATACCCAACCGTTCCAACAGATGAATTGTTTATGGTTCCAAAAACAACTTTACTGATTTTTTCATCTGCAGTACTGTTTCCTGAAGAAGCACAATATGTTGTCGCAGCCGCTGAAGTCGTTACACTAACTACATTGCTTGAAGCCGATATATTTCCGGCAGCATCTTTTGCTTTTATTGAAAAAGTATAAGCTGTGGCAGCTGTTAAACCTGTCACGGAATAAGTTGTGCCTGTTGCCGTTGCTTTTAGGGTTGCTCCTTGGTACACGTCATACCCGGTAACACCAGTATTATCGGTAGAGGCAGTCCAACTTAAATTGGTTGCAGTGTCCGTAGTTCCGGAAGCTATTAATGAAGTTGGTGCTGTTGGCGCTACGGTGTCAGTCGCGCCAGTAGTTGTAGCGTTAGCTGTATTGCTTGCAACAGATGTATTTGCGGCAGCATCTTTGGCTTTTACATAAAAAGAATAAGCCGTTGATGCTGTAAGTCCAGTGATTGTTGTAGATAATCCCGTTACAGTTGCTTTTAATGCATTATTCATGTACACATCATATCCTGTTACCCCAATGTTATCGGTTGCGGCTAACCAGCTTAATGAAACTGAATTTGATGTTGAAGCCGTTACCGCTAAACTTGTCGGAGCAGTTGGTGCTTGAGAGTCGGCTGTTGGATTCCAAATCGCTTGTACATATTCAGGATGATCTATGTAAGGATTTCTATTGCTTTGTGTACCGTAAATAGCATTGTTACGAGCAATTTCTCGCGCATTTACTGGGTCTTGCGTATTCCAGGCTAAAAGCATGTTTAAAAAAGCAGTTGTAAATACCTGATTGCTTGTTCCGTTAAACATAGGAAAAGTATAACCTGAAACCGTAGTTTCATAACGTGTTGCAAAATAAAAGTACATTCTGGCAATGTCACCTTTAAATTCATCAATTGGTTCGAAAACTGTACCTGTATAACCTGATACGGCACTTGATCCAAGTTTACTGCCATTCAAAGAAGTCCAAGTCGCTGATGCAACCATTCCGTGAGGATAATTAGATCTTTGACCGTTTACTTTTCCATCTGTCGGTGTTATAAAATGGGCATCAGAAACCATCGGTGCTGCAGATCCAAAACTAGATTGAGGAATGATATGCTCTCTATTGTAGCAATCTCCTTCAACACTATAAGTTCCGCATCTTTGTGTTGTTCCCAGAGAATAATTATAAGGATCAGTTCCAGCAGGTTTTTCAGAGTACATATCTAAAACGGAACCGTCATTTTCATAAAAATTATCAACATCCGAAGTTTGATAGGTAGTATATAAACCAGCATATCCATTGTCAACGTGACCTTTAATAATGTTATATAATTGGGTTTTCAAGGTGTACCCCGTTCCGGTGGCAGTAGAATAATAGCCCGTTGGTATTTGAGCAATGCTCGCCGTACAGAACATTAGTACTAATAATGAGTAGATTTTTTTCATCGTTTAAAAAATGGGTTTTGGTTAAAATTTGTTGATGCCAAAACTAAGACTTTAAAAGCGACACCATATTAAGAAATTATTAACATAATTATCAATTTCGTAAATTTAGGTAGAATAATTATCGAAATGGTGTGGATATACTACTAAATCAGGTAGTAAATCTTTATTTTTTTGTTGAAAAGTTCTATGAATTGTGATTTAACATTGCATAAATACTATTGAATTTTGAACAATGAAGTAGTTTCTAAAGATTTTATTTTGGAAATGGTTTGTTTTGATACGCTCCTAAATCTGGTGGTAAAGTCCTGGTATTTCCCAAAATATCTAACGGAATCAGATACGCCGAATTTCCTTTTGCGAAAGCGGCAGAAATATTGTCAATATTGAATTTATTTAATGAGACTTTAAAGAATTTTGGGTCTTTGTTCAAAATTATTGCGTTGTAATGAGCCGTGTCAGTTCCAAATTGATAATCGGGATTCGTGGTAAATGAATTGGAAACATTATCAAATTTCAGCAGACAATTGTTGAATTGGTATTGGAAAGCAGCACCCGTTTTTTTCTTTAATATCATTTCAGTGGCATAAGAACCGTAAATAATACAATTGTTGAAGGTTGCTGCGGTTAAATCTTTGACTTCCGGAACGGCACCCGAAATATTGTTACTCAGAAAAACGGCCACTTGCTCAGAACTATTCCAATTGTTATTGAAGGTACAATGGGTGAATTTATAATTTCCCCCATAAGAACAAGCCAAACTCGCCTGGCCGGCATTATTGATCACCAGATTTTCTCCGCTGATTTTTGCAGTCTGAGCCAAAATCCCATAATTAGCACAATTGTAAATTTGGGTGTTTTTTATATTTACGGTCGTTCCATCATTGTTTTGTATCAATAATCCGATGGTGGCATTTTTGATGGTAAGATGATTCAAATTGCTGTTGGTGCTGCCATTGGTCAGCCAGATTGTTCCCCATTGTCCCGGAACATCAGAATAATCAGGTTCTAAACGGTCTCCTTCAAAAATGACTTCTTTCTCTAGTTTATCGGTGGTAGAAACGGCGCCATTCACATTTATCGAAGCAGTATTAGATACAATAAGACCAGAATTTGCGTGAAAATGAACTCTGGATCCTGCATCAAAAGTTACTGTTTTACCCGAAGGAACTGCGGCATAACCATAGATAACGTAAGGTTTTGTGTTTTTAAAATGGAGTTCGTTTCCGTTTACAGCGTCATTTTCATCCAAAAAGAAACCCTCAATTTTTTCGTCACCAATAGGAAGTGTTTCGGTAGTTCCATCAGCAAAACGTTTTGGATAAAGAAAAATGGCATCTTGAATTAAGGTCACCAATTCTATCTTTTGAAGGTTTTCGCCACTATCAAACTGAATTTGGTCAGTATAAAGAAAATCCGTTGGATTAGCATCTGCAATATTGGCTGTGGTTTCTATGAAAATATACAAACTATCCTTGGCCAATAAATCTACATTGCTGAATATTTTACCGTTGTTTCCTTGCATTCCGTCAACCGTCATTCTATATTTTGAATTCAATCCTTTCGCTAATTGTATGGTGGGAATGGTGATGTCATTTTTACTTTTATTGTATACTTTTAATCGGTAGGTACTGGAACCAATTTTAGTGAAAACAGTATCTAAATAAATAGTGTCTTTAGAAAAAGTCAAATCACCGGTGCTAGCAGTTGTCTCAAAATCACTTCGACAGGAGCAAACTGAAATCAATATTCCAATAAATAACAATAAAGTAATAGGACGCATTGTGATAGATTTTTTGTAAAAATAGGAAAAAACTCATTTGAATAGCTATGAATTTTGATTTTGAGATTAGATTATCAATTGTTTTGCTGTTTTCTAAATTATCTTTTAATTAAATTTACATTTTAAAAAGATAAAGGGATGATATTAGATAAAGTTAAAATGCTGGAATACTGCAATGAATTTTCAAAGAATACCTTGATGGAAACCTTAAATATTGAATATATTGATGCAGGAGAAGGTTTTTTAGTAGCCAAAATGCCTGTCAACCCATCTGTTCATCAGCCTATGGGATTGTTGCATGGCGGCGCCTCGGTAGCTTTAGCAGAAAGTGTGGGCAGTGCGGCTTCCCATTTTTTTATTAATGATAAAGAACAAGAAGTACGTGGAATTGAAATTTCAGCGAACCATTTAAAAAGTATTCGCGAAGGGGTCGTTTACGGAACGGCCCGAATTATTCATAAAGGAAGGACGCTACATCTTTGGGAAATTAAAGTGACAGATGAAGCCGGAAATTTGATTTCATTGTGTAAATTGACTAATATGGTTTTGACCAAAGAAAAAAAATAAAATGTGAAGACCGTTTTTTATTCAAATCCATTTTAAAATTTAATCTATGATAGATTTTTATATAAAAGTAAAACAGCAACAAGCTCAGAATTTACCTTTTGTCTTATACAGAAAACCCAATGATATCAAATTAGCGGGTTTTTTTCAGAATAACGACCATTTATATTTTACCGAAAATTTTGAAGAGAGCGGATTCGTTTTTGCGCCTTTTGAAGGCAGCCAAATGATCCTTATCCCTAAAAAGGAATCTGTAAAATGGGAAGCTCTAATTACATCTTCAGCAGACAGTACTTTTTCTGATTTCAAAGAATCAGAAGACAGGCAAGCCAAAGAGCATTTTGAAAAACTTGTTCAAAAAGGAATTGATGCTATTGCAAATGGAATTCTAAGAAAAGTGGTTTTGTCAAGGAAAGAAATCGTTGATTTGTCCGATTTTGATTTAGTCTCCATATTTGAAAAATTAACTCAAAGTTATCCAAGTGCTTTTTGCTATTGCTGGTTTCATCCAAAAATTGGATTGTGGATGGGTGCTACGCCGGAAAGATTGCTTAAGGCCACTAATAAGAAGTTTAGTACGATGGCACTTGCCGGAACACAAAAACTTGAAGGTTCGGCTGAAGTAGTCTGGGAGAAAAAAGAAATGGAGGAACAGCAATTTGTTACTGATTTCATTATAAATAATCTAAAAGAGCTGTCTTCAGAAGTGTCGGTTTCCAGTCCTTATACCATTCAAGCGGGGACTTTGGCTCATATCAAAACGGATATTGAGGGTGTAATAAAGGAAAATTCTAGCTTGAAGCAAATAGTTTCCGTTTTGCACCCAACACCTGCCGTATGTGGCTTACCTAAAGACGTTGCCAAAGCCTTTATTTTAGAAAATGAAGGTTATGAGAGAGAATATTATACTGGGTTTTTAGGTGAGTTAAACAAGGAAGGATTTAACAAAGAGGAATTAAAAACGGATTTATACGTTAACTTGCGGTGCATGCAAATTAAGATGGGTGCGGAACTCGCCATGACACAAGCGCATTTGTATATGGGTTGCGGTATTACAGTTGATAGTATTCCTGAAAAAGAGTGGAGGGAAAGCGTAAATAAATCGGCGACGATGAAGAAAATTTTAGATTTGGAGTAGTAATTCGCAAAATGATTTCTGTTTCTGGTGCCGTAAAATAAACAGTTATCGATTGCGAATGCTTTGAAACATTAAACAAAAAAAACTTTAAACGAATTTTTGATGAAATTAGATATATTAGCTTTTGGTGCGCATCCGGATGATGTAGAATTAGGCTGTGGCGGAACCATTTTAAAAGAAATTTCCTTAGGTAAAACAGTTGGAATAGTTGATTTAACCCGTGGCGAATTAGGAACGCGCGGCTCAGCTGAAATTAGGGATCAGGAAGCAAATGCTGCAGCAAAAATTCTTGGGGTTTTAGTACGCGAGAATTTAGAAATGCGAGATGGTTTTTTTGTAAATGACGAAAAAAATCAGCTAGAAGTAATAAAGATGATTCGCAAGTATCGACCAGAGATTGTATTGTGTAATGCAATTGACGATCGTCATATTGATCATGCAAAGGGAAGTAAATTAGTTTCGGATGCTTGTTTTTTATCAGGATTGAGAAAAGTAGAAACGAGTGTTGATGGAGAAAGCCAAGAGGCCTGGAGACCTAAATTAGTTTATCAGTACATTCAGTGGAAAAACTTGGTACCGGATTTTGTGGTTGACATTACAGGTTTTACGGATAAGAAAATTGAATCTATTACAGCGTATCGTTCGCAATTTTATGATGCCAATTCTAAAGAACCGGAATCACCAATCACCAGTAAAAACTTCTTTGAAAGCCTTAATTACCGTTCTCAGGATTTAGGAAGGCTCGTGGGAGTAGATCATGCAGAAGGTTTTACTGTTGAAAGATATTTGGCAGTCAATAGCTTAGGAGATTTGATATAATTTTCATGTAATTTTTTAAAAAAATTATTTGCAGAAGTAAACTTATGTTGTATATTTGCCACCGCTAAGCAAATGGTGGTTGTAGCTCAGTTGGTTAGAGCATCGGTTTGTGGTACCGAGGGTCGCGGGTTCGAGCCCCGTCTCCCACCCAGAAAGCAAAAGCTTCGAAGAAATTCGAGGCTTTTTTTGTGGAATAAACTTTAGTGAAATTATTGCGTCTATTTATTGGCTTGAATATTGTAATAAGGCCCGGTATAAATCGCGTGGGCAATGAATTCGTTTAGAATTTTGATCATGAGATAAATGAGGGCAATATTTTTGTAGAAAAGGTAAATTCTGAAAACTATTGTCTTTAGAGGCAATACAATAGGCAATAGGAAGGATGTATTTTTGAAATTGATTTTAGGAATAGTACATATAACAGTTAGATTCTTACGATAGGGCTAATAAAGTTCGTTTTTAAGTTTTCATATTTCCTTTTGCCTATCTTTGCCCTCATTGATGTCTGATTTTCAAATACTATTTTGTATTCAAAATTTTTAAATATCATTATAACTAACAAATGAAAAACGAGCAAATCAGTTCTAAAATTCTCAAAAGTAATTATATTCCAACTTCGGAATTTTATAGTCAAATCATTGATAGCTTGCAGGATTACTCCATTTTTACCATTGATAATGATTTTGTAATTAATAGTTGGAGCTCTGGGGCGGCAAAAATCTTTGGTTATAAAACAGATGAAATTATAGGAAAACATTTTGATATCATTTTTACAGAAGAAGACCAACAAAATGCTATACCAAAAAATGAAATTATAACAGCATTAAAGGAGGGAAGAGCAACAGATAATAGATGGCACCTTTGTAAAGATAAAAGTGTGTTTTATGCTTATGGATTAGTTTTCCCATTAACTGGAATCGATGGTGAAATGTTAGGATACGTTAAAATCTTACGCGACTTAACAGAAAGGAAGAAATCAGAAGATGCTATAAAAAATTATGTTAAAGAATTAGAAGATCTAAATACGCATAAAGAAAGTGTTCTTGCTATTCTTTCGCATGATTTGAGAAGTCCGCTGTCAAGTATAATTGCAACGACGGGCTATTTGAAAGCAAATTTTGAACGACTAGACCCAAGTGTCGTTAATGAAATGCTTGAACTCATCCATAAAGCATCGATCGACGAGTTAAATATGTTAGACTACCTAGTCGAGTGGGCAAGAATAAAATATGCAGCGGAAGTATTTTCTCCAAGAAAAATTGAATTGGTACAATATGTGAAAAAGGTATTTGACACTTTAAACGATACGGCTTCTTTAAATGCAATAAATCTTCATCACGAAATTGAGGAGAATACTAAAGTTTTTGCCGATGGAAAAATGTTGCTTTCGATTATTCAAAATATAGTTTCAAATGCAATAAAGCATTCATTACCCGGAGGTAAAATTACGGTTACTGCTAAAACGCAAGATGATAAAATAATAGTCCGAATCAAAGACTCGGGTATTGGCATGTCTAAAGAAATTCAAGAAAAACTTTTTAAGCCACAAATGAATATCCTCTCCAAAGCTAGATTAGAAAATAAAGGCGCGGGGATTGGATTATTATTAGTGAAAGGCTTTTTAGAAAAAAATGGTGGTGAAATATGGGTAGAAAGTATACCTGGGGAAGGTTCTTCTTTTTATTTTACGTTGCCAATGGAGAAACCATTACATAAAATAGACAGTGGTGATGAAATTATGTTTGATGAGAATGCTTAAGTAATTTTCATACAATATATTAGAGAAAAAGTTCAGTAGATGGGCTTTTTTTTGTGTTCTAAATCTAAATAAAAAAAGAGTTTTGAAATTCCTTCAAAGCTCTTTTTTATGGTTTGCACAAGGGATAGCAGTGTAAATCCTTTTATTACCCTTTCAGGGTTCAAGACCCTGAAAGGGTAATAAAAGATTGCAACGTATAGCCCGACGACGCTGTAACGCTAGTGGAAGCGGGGATGTGCCCCAATTATAAATTTATTTTTTATCTACTACCGGACGATTTTCTCTGTTTGCTAATTCCCAAGCGGTTACGAAAGCAAATTTCGCTCTTTTGGCCAATGCGTCATATTCAATTTTATTTGGTTCATCCGTTTTTTGATGGTAATCGGCATGGACACCATTGAAAAAGAAAACAGCTGGAATGCCATTTTTGGCAAAATTATAATGATCAGAACGCTCATAAAAATGATTCGGATCTTTTGGATCATTGTATTTATAGTCTAAATCTAATTTAGTGTACTTCGCGTTTGCAATAGTACAAATAGTATTCAAATCAGTTGATAAACGGTCTGCACCAATTACATATACATAATTATTCGTGTTTACATGTGCCTCGTCACGACGACCAATCATATCAATATTAATGTCGGTTATCGTGTTTGCTATTGGGAACAAAGGGTTTTCTGAATAATAGCGAGAACCGTGTAAACCATGCTCCTCTCCAGTCACATGAAGAAAAAGAATAGAACGTTTAGGACCGTGACCGTCTATCTTTGCTTTTTCGAATGCTTGTGCGATTTCCAGTAAAGCGACAGTTCCGGAACCGTCGTCATCAGCACCATTGTACACTTCGCCATCTTTGATCCCAACATGATCGTAATGTGCTGAAATAACCAGAACTTCATTAGGTTTCTCGGATCCTTCAATGTAGGCCCAGATATTCTCTGAGTCAGGCAAATTTTCGTTGCGTTTTGCGTTTAGGAAAGCGGCAGGGATTCTTTGGTAATAATCAGTGGCTCCTTTAGGAAAGGAAACGTTGTTTTTCTTGTATTGATTGATTAGGTAAACACCTGCTCTTTTTTGTCCTGCAGAACCCGTTTCGCGTCCTTCCATAGAATCAGCAGCAACAATATACAAATGCGTTTTTAATTCATCTGCTGTAATTGTGTTCATGTACTTTGTAGGATCAACATAATTAAGACTGATTTTTTGACTAATGCAACTTGTGTTTAAAATTATAAGTAAACTGAATGCGGTTATTTTTCTCATGCTTTTTAATGTAAATTGATAAATGTGTAAAAGACAAAAAGTGTAAATATAATAATGATTAGAATGAAGTTAATAAAAAATAATAAACTGTTGTTCAGGACTGAAATAAATCATGTTTCTATAAAGCGTTTTCATAATGGGTTAAATCCTTAAAAAAATGAATATAAAGGTGATGGAATGTTTTTCTGGTATCCGTGTTTTCCTTACCGCAATTAAGACGGAGTCTGTTTTCTACAACGTATCAACAATTTAGACAGGTTTTATCTTTTCTGATTATACTTTTTGACATAAAAAAACAGTGTAAATTCTATATTTTTGTTAAATTTCATTATAAAACTAACAAAAAAACCGAACTTATACCGTTTTTTTTTAAAATTATTTTAAAACTTCCTTCAAGAAAGAATCCATTCGTTCCCAAGAACGTTTGGCTGCTTTTTCGTTATAAGCCGCTCCTTTTGAATTATCGTTTCCAGCTTCAGGATCTGTAAAGGCATGTACTGAATTAGCGTAATAGATCATTTCCCAATCTGCTTTTGTATCTCTCATTTCTTGTTGAAAAGCGGCTACTTCTGCAGCTGGCACATAAGTGTCATCAGCACCATGTAAAACCAATATTTTTGCAGTGATTGGATTATTAACTCTAGCAGCATCACGTCCTAAACCACCGTGAAAAGAAACTGCTCCTTGAATTTTCATTCCTGCTCTTGCTGCTTCAAGAACACCAGTTCCTCCAAAACAGTAGCCTATCACTACAATGTTATCTGGATTTGCGCCTGCTTTTACTAGCTGATCAAGAGCAAGTTGAATGCGTCTTTGATAATCAGTCACATTGTTTTTGTAGAAACCGGCTTGCTTTCCTGCTTCCTGCGTGCTTGTTGGGTAGTTTCCCTCGCCATAAATGTCTGCTACAAATGCATAATATCCCATTTTTGACAATTGTTCTGCTGATTGTTTTGAGTGCGTATCTATTCCTTTCCAAGCGGGAAGAATTAAGATTCCAGGTTTAGTTTTGCTTGCTTTTTTTGGAGCAATTGACAATCCATTTAATTTTTGATTTCCATCTGTGTATTTTACTGTTTTCAATTGTGCAAATACACCATTGGAAAACAATACGAATCCTAAAAGGGCAAAGAAAATATTTTTCATATCGGTTGTTTTATTTTTACAAATGTCTCAATTAATGGGTGTTAAAATTAAGATTTTTATTTTTTTATCTTATGACTGTATTTTTAATTCTTATAATGAAAAGTAGAGAGATTATTCGCCGGGATGATAGGTTTTTTCAGCATTTTTTTGAACATCGTCTTTATAAAACAAGACGTCTTTGAATTGTCCTTTTCGGTACATTTCAGCTTGGTCATAGAAATGTTTCGATTTTGGATCGCTACTGTTTCCACCTGCTAATAAAGACTTTGCTTTTATTTTTGGACCAAATTCTACTGCACATACAAAACTGTTGCCGTTAAATCCGTAGCGCTTTTTACTGCCTTTTTGATAATTGCTCTTGTAAGCAGGTAAACTCCCCCAGAGTGCTGGTCCATAACCTATTGGTATACTTTCTAATGCATCATTATAAACGAGATTGATATCACCCGATAATCGCTGGAAACGATTAATTTCTCCCCAAGGAATTTGCCAGGTGCCAAATTTTGTTTTTAATTCATTCACCACTATTTGTAGTTGAGGAATCAATTGATTGGGAGAAGCATTTTTTGCAAAATTCTGAGTATTTTGGACTTGATCTAATTCACCTTCTTTAACATATACCTTTTGAATAATAGGATCTAATTTATAGGCCCATTCAATAGCTAAAGTTGTAGCTGTTGAATTTTCTTTGGCATAATAATCCCAATCCTTTAATAGTGCGATGGGTTCTATTAATTCCTTGTAAAGCATATTATCTTTGAGTGTGTTTTTTTCAAAACTGGCCACTAAGGCTGGAATTAGAAATTCAAAAGCAGTTAGTTTTGTATCGTAACCGTCGGCAATTACTTTGTCTAGCGTATAATTGCTGCCTTTACTCAATAACCGAACGGCATTTAATCCTCTAAAACTTTCACCATCGGGCGCCATATAAGGTCTATAATTTTCTTTTTTCGGACTGTTAATCCCAGCCACAGTAAAAGGGGTAGAATTGCAATTTTGCAGCCAGCCGTTTGTAGGATTGTATAAATGAACCGTTTCTGAAACAGGATGTAATCCTTTCCATTGTGTGGCGGATGTTGCGCCGTCCATCACTTTTGACCAATTCAGATTTTTGTCTCTAATGGGAATGAAGTTTCCGTGCCAGTACGCTATGTTTCCTTTATTATCAGCGTAAACGGTGTTATTTGAAGTATTGGCTTTTAAGTCCATTGCTTTTTTATAGTCGTCAAATCCTTTCGATTTTGTTCTCACCCAACTTTGCACTAAGCTGTTCATGGAGCGATTGTTTGATTTCAAACTAATCCATTTCCCATCTCTTTTTGCCATTATTGGACCGTTATTGGTAGAGTATGTTTTAAAAATTTTGGGAATCAGTTTTCCGTTTTCAAGATAATTGATGGTTATTTTTTTTTCGATAACGGGTACTAATTTTTTATCGTATTCGTAAAATAATTTGCCGTTTTTGGTTACGATTTTCTCGGCATAGATATCGGCTACATCGACATTTGAAGACGTGTGCATCCAGCCACAATTTTCATTAAAACCCTGATATATAAAAAATTGTCCCCAAGTTACTGCGCCGTATGCATTTAATCCTTCTTCGCTGCTCACTTGTATTTCAGGTCGGAAATAAAAGGTAGTGTGTGGGTTGATATACAAAATGGCATTTCCTGAAGCAGTTTTAGAAGGAGCGATTGCAAACCCGTTCGAACCTGTTTGTACGTCTTTTTCTCTTTCGATATAAGCTACTTTATCCGTGTTTCCAGAATAAAAAGCTTTCAATTCTCCTGTCGAAAGATCGGCAGTACTTATGGCTCCGATGCTGCCATCTGTCCACAGTAAAGGATACCAAGGTTCAAAATGGGTCAATAATGCAGGTTTCACTTCGGGGTGATTGTTTAAGTAAAAATTTATTCCGTCAGCATAACTATTCAATAATTTTTTTAGCCAAGGCGTAGCTTTTTTATAATCCGCTTTCGCTTCCTCCGTGTCAATCAAAAGTTTAATTTCTAAATCATTGTATAAAACCGATTGCCCTTTAATTTCGGAAAGTCTCCCCAGTTTTTCGATATAATTCATTTCTACTCGTTTGAAATCGTCTTCACATTGTGCGTAAAGCATTCCAAAAACAGCATCAGCATCAGTTTTTCCATATACATGAGCAATTCCCCAATTGTCTCTGATAATTGTTACTTGTTGAGCTAATTCTTGGAGTCTTTTAATTTCCTTAGTAGAAATGTTTTGCGAAAACATTGGAGAACTAAAACAAAAAACTAAAATTACCTGCAGTAAATGGATTTTGAAATTCTTCATTTTGATTTAATTTTAAGTTAGAGACTTACATTTCGCTTGAATGCACAACCCAACTCTATGATAGAATCTGTTTTTGATATTCCGGGGATATTGTCTATTTTTTCATAAAGTATCTTTCTCATGTGCTCATGGTCTTGGGCTACTATTTTTATGTAAAGCGTAAACGAACCGGTAACATAATAACATTCGGTTATTTCAGGAATATTTTTTAATTCGGCAATAATTCGATTCGAATCTTGGTCTTTGTTTAATGTGATGCCGGTGAAAGAGGCCCAATCGAAACCAATCTTTTTCTCATTAATAATTGGTTTTATCCCAATAATTATTCCTTGGTCAATTAATCTGTTAATCCGCTGGTGAACCATTGTATTGGATATTTTTAAAGCAGTGGCAATTGCTGAATATGCCATTCTGCCATCTTTTTCAAGTTCTTTAATAATATTGATGTCGAATTCATCTAATAATACATCCATGGGTTTTTCTATTAAATTAAAAAGTAATTTTTAATAAGTATAAAAGTAATTATTATTTTTCATCTAACACTAAAAACAGTAAATACTTTGTGTAAAATGACTTATTTTCGTACAAATAAAAGAAATATTAATTTTTTTACGTCAAAATCAAGTCAAAATCATTGTATTTTATTGTGAAATAAAAAATATTAGTTATTTTTGTTTCAAAGTTTTTAAAAATAGTAAGTTATGGAACACATTGATCAAACACTTTCTTCAAAGTCAAACGAGTTGATAGAAAAAGAAAATAAATACGGTGCGCACAATTACCATCCTTTGCCGGTAGTTTTGGAAAGAGGAGAAGGAGTGTATGTTTGGGATATTGACGGAAAAAAATATTTTGATTTCCTGTCCGCTTATTCTGCGGTAAATCAAGGACATTGTCATCCGAAAATTGTTGGTGCTATGGTGAAACAAGCGCAAACCTTGACTTTGACTTCACGCGCTTTTTACAACGATCAATTGGGTCCTTATGAAGAATTCATGACGAAATATTTTAATTTCGATAAGGTTTTACCAATGAATACGGGAGCTGAAGCGGTAGAGACTGCTTTGAAAATATGTAGAAAATGGGCGTATGAAGTAAAAGGAATTCCTGAAAATCAAGCACAAATAATCGTTTGTGAGAATAATTTTCATGGAAGAACCACTACAATCATTTCGTTTTCAAATGATGAAAATGCACGTAAAAGCTTTGGTCCTTTTACAGAAGGATTTATAAAAATACCATATGATGATATTGAGGCATTGGAAAATGTTTTAAAATCAACAAAAAATATTGCAGGTTTCTTAGTGGAACCAATTCAGGGAGAAGCCGGCGTTTATGTTCCTGCAGAAGGTTATTTGGCAAAAGCCAAAGCACTTTGTGAAGAGCACAATGCTTTATTCATTGCTGACGAAGTTCAAACAGGGATTGCACGTACTGGAAGATTATTGGCTACTTGCGGAAACTGTTCTTGTACAAAAAGTTGTGAAAACAAACCAGAAGTTAAACCAGATATTCTTATTTTAGGTAAAGCCATTTCAGGTGGTGTTTATCCCGTTTCGGCTGTATTAGCTAATGATTCAATTATGAATGTAATCAAACCGGGACAACACGGTTCAACTTTTGGTGGAAATCCAGTTGCGGCTGCCGTTGCAATTGCAGCTCTTGAAGTGGTTAGAGATGAAAATCTGGCTGAAAATGCTGCTTACTTAGGAGAAGTTTTAAGAACGGGACTTAACGAAATTGCTGCAAGAAATCCTTTAATCACATTGGTTCGCGGTAAAGGATTATTAAATGCTATCGTTATTAACAGCGATGAGGAATCCGATTTAGCTTGGGATATTTGTATGAAATTTAGAGATTATGGTTTATTGGCAAAACCAACACACGGAAATAAAATACGATTTGCTCCGCCATTGGTTATTACTGAGGCTCAAATTCACGAATGTCTGGCGATTATTGAGAAAGCATTAAATGATTTCAAATAATGGTTATTACAATGGAAAAAGCAATTAAATTAATAAAAAACAGATCTGATATTGGTGCCGGAACCAGAGGTTCGGATATGGGTATCGATGCGATCGAAATTGCGGCTATCAATCAAAATAGTGATTATTTTAATCAATTTGAATTTGAAGATGTTAAAACACATAACGAATCCATTTATGATAAAAACAGAAGCACTTCAGCCAAAAGAATCGAGCATGTTGTAGAACAATGTACTCGGGTTTGTAATGCAGTGAAGAAAAATTTAAAGGATAATTTTTTTCCAATAGTGTTATCAGGAGATCATTCTTCGGCTTTGGGAACCATAAGTGGAATAAAAGCGGTTTATCCGGCGCAAACCTTAGGAGTAATTTGGATTGATGCTCACGCTGATTTGCATTCGCCTTACACATCACCTTCGGGAAATATTCACGGAATGCCACTGTCTGCCGCGATTGCTGATGATAATTTGGGTTGTCAGAATAATGAAGTTCCTGCAGAAACGCAAGAGCTTTGGGAAGAAATGAAGAATATTGGCCACCCAGGCGCTAAAATATTTGCTGAAAATTTAGTTTATTTTGGTGTTCGTGACACCGAAGAAGCGGAGGATAAGCAGATCGAAAAATTAAAGATCAGAAATTATATGGTGGCAGAAATCCGCTATAGAGGTCTTAAAAAATGTGTTACTGAAGCTTTGGCAAAGTTGTCGCATTGCGATAGATTGTATATTTCTTTTGATGTAGATTCAATGGATTGTGATATGATTTCTTACGGGACCGGAACTCCAGTTCCCAAGGGATTTGATCAGTACGAAATAATTGCAATTATCAATCAAATTATTGAGTCTAAAAAAGTTGTTTGTATCGAATTTGTGGAGGTTAATCCATTATTAGACACCAAAGGAAATAAGATGGCAGAAACTGCTTTTGAAGTTCTGGAAGCAATCACATCCACCCTTATTTTGCCTGTGGAATAAATTATTGCTGTTTTTTATTAGCATAAGTAAACCCAAAATCTTTCTAGATTTTGGGTTTTTTGTTTTATGGATTTTACAGATTTGGTATTGCTTTATTTGCTTTATGATAAATAAAACGAATTTAATTGCACTTTATACATTTCGGCTTTAATTGTAGTCAATTATGTGTTGAGCTTTATATATTTACTTATATTTGTAGTAAGTATTTTTACTTAGTTTATTTAAAATTGTATGAGACAAGTGGACCAAGCCTTATCGATCATTGCAGAAAATAGTTGCAAGATGCCTATCAGAAAAATTAGAGTGGCAAAATCACTTGGTTTTATTTTGGCGGAAGCAATTTATTCTCCAATGGATATGCCGCCTTTCCGTCAATCAGCGATGGATGGTTACGCTTTTGCATATAGTGAATTGCAACAGTTTAATGTGGTAAGTACTTCACAAGCTGGCGATTTTTCGAATAAAAAAATAAAAAAAGGAGACGCAATCAGAATATTCACAGGTGCTTATGTTCCGGATAATTTGGATACGATTGTCATGCAGGAACATACTACAGTTAAAAATAAAACGGTTGAAATTACTAAAATGCCTGACCGTTTTGCGAATGTCAGAAACAAAGGCGAGCAAATAAAAGAAAACCAATTTGTACTTGAAAATAATACGGTGATTACTCCGGCAGCTATAGGATTTTTAGCTTGTTTGGGAATTACGGAAATAACAGTTTATGCCAAACCAAAAGTAGCTATTGTGGTTACTGGAAACGAATTGGTAAAAGTGGACAAAAAATTATCGGAAGGAACCATTTACGAAAGTAATTCTATTATGCTTGAATCTGCTTTGCAGGGAATTGGGATTAAAAAAATAGAAACATTTCGGGTAAAAGATAATTTGAAAGCGACAAAAAAGTTGCTGAAATATTGTCTTGCTACTTTTGATGTTGTGCTTGCTTCGGGCGGAATTTCGGTTGGGGATTATGATTTTGTAAAAGAAGCGCTTTTGTCTAATGGTGTAGAAGAGTTGTTTTATAAAATTAATCAAAAGCCTGGAAAACCGTTATTTTTTGGAAAAAAAGACAAAACAATTGTTTTTGCCTTGCCTGGAAATCCAGCTTCAACATTGACCAGTTTTTATATTTATGTTCATCCGGCGCTAAAAATAAATATGGGTTTTGAAGCGATTCATTTGCCAAAAATCAAACGAAAAATAACCGCCCAATTTGAAAACACATCAGGAAAATCCTTGTTTTTGAAAGGGTTGTATGATGATGAAAAAGTTACCATATTGGAGAGTCAAAGTTCAGCCATGTTGAACACTTTTGCGGTAGCAAATGCTTTAATTTATTTGCCTTATGATGTGGTAAATGTTGAAAAAGATCAGGAAGTATTAGTTATACCACTTAATTAATAGATTATAAGATGTCAATAGTAAATAATGATTTTTTGATTTTATTCGGCGTATTATTAGCGGTGGTTGCGTTTTTGTATTCCAGCGTGGGTCATGGTGGCGCTTCGGGATATTTGGCATTGATGGCGATTTTTGCATTCCCAGTTTCGGTGATGAAACCATCCGCCTTGTTGCTTAATTTGTTTGTTTCAGGAATTTCTTTTTTCTTTTATTATAAAAAAGATTTCTTCAAACCCAAACTGTTTTATCCTTTCGCGATAACTCCGGTACCGGCGGCTTTTATAGGCGGAATGATTCCGTTAGAAAATAGTTTTTATAAAATAGTGTTAGGAATCGTATTGATTCTGGCAGCATTGCGATTGTTCGGTTTTTTTAATTCTAAAGAAACAGATAGTACTAAAATGAATATTCCTCTAGCTATGGGGATAGGTTTTGGAATAGGTTTATTATCCGGAATGTTAGGCATTGGTGGCGGTGTTATCCTGAGTCCAATCATTTTATTATTGGGTTGGGCAATGTTAAAAGAAACAGCAGCCATTTCGAGTTTATTTATTCTGGTGAATTCTATTGCAGGACTTTCGGGCTATTTTATGGGAGACAAAACATTTCCAACAGAAAGTTTTTATTTAGTTCCAATAGCTGTTTTCGGAGGAATATTAGGTGCCTATTACGGGAGCGGCTATTTTTCCAATAAAGTGTTGAAATGTGTGTTGGCAACGGTAATCCTATTGGCGAGCGTGAAATTGATTGTTTAAGTCAATAAATTAGAAAGTATGCAAGTATCGATTCTTTGTGGAGGAAAAAGCAGCCGAATGCAGTCGGAGAAAGGATTGGTGTTGTACCAAAACAAACCTTTTATCGAGCATATTATTGAAGCGGTTTTACCAATATCAAGTAACATTCAATTGGTTACTAATACAAACGATTACGATTATTTGTTCTACAGGAAAATAAAAGATATAGTTATTGATAAAGGGCCTTTGGGCGGAATATACACCGCGCTGGTTCATTCGGAAACGGAGTTGAATTTGATATTGAGTTGCGACATTCCATTGATTTCTACCGAAATACTATTGGAATTGGTTGAAAAGCATGGTACAAATTTTGATGTTTCTGTTTTTAAAGATTCTGATCGGATTCATCCTTTGATCGGGATTTATGCTAAAAGTTTAATACCTGTTTTAAAAAAGGCAATTGATGCTAATGCTTTGAAAATGATGCGCTTCATTTTAAATGTAAAACATCAATTGATTCCGATTCCGAATGCCAAAAGACACATGTTTAAAAATATAAATTCTGTTGCCGAGTTGAACGAATTGAATACCAATTTATCCCAGTTAAAATGAAAAATTCAGATACACCAAAATTGACAATCGTCGGGGCAGGTCCTGGAGATGTGGAGTTAATCACTTTAAAAGCAATCAAAGCATTGGAAAATGCTGATGTTGTTTTGTATGATGCCCTTGTAAATGAAGAGTTGTTGCAGTATGCTACCCATGCTGAAATCATTTTTGTGGGTAAGCGTTTTGGTTGTCACGCCTACAGTCAAGATCAAATTAATGAATTGATTGTGTTGATGGCAAAACGTTTTGGTCATGTCGTTCGATTGAAAGGCGGAGATCCATTTGTTTTTGGCAGAGGAAGTGAAGAAATAGAATATGCTGAAAAATTTGATTTGGAAACCGCTATTGTTCCCGGAATTTCATCGGCTTTAGGTGTGCCGGCGTCTAATGGAATAAGTTTGACGCAAAGAAGAGTAGCCGAAAGTTTCTGGGTAATTACCGGAACAACTTCGGATCATAAATTGTCCAAAGATGTGGCCTTGGCTTCTCAATCCTCAGCAACGGTGGTCATTTTGATGGGAATGAATAAATTGGGCGAAATTATTTCGATTTATCAAAACAACAGAACCGATGATTTGCCTGTTGCCATCATTCAAAATGGTACCAAAGACACGGAGAAAAAAGTGGTTGGAACCATAAGTTCTATTACGAAGTTAGTCGAGGAGCACCAACTTTCCTCTCCTGCAATCATTGTCATTGGTGAAGTGGTGCGAAATGCTTCAAAATTAAGGACTTATTTTCAAGAGGAATTTTCGGATGATGAGTTTATTTTTCAAAACTTAAATTTAACGGCATGATCGCAGTCAAATATTTTGGCGCTATAGCCGAAAAAACAAAAACGCAAGGAGAAGAAATTTCTTTTTCGGGTTTACCTTTACACCAATTAATAGCAGCATTAGAACAAAAATACCAATTGAGTCAACTTTTTTTTAGTGTTGCAATTAATCAAAAAATAGTACAGGATACAGCAAATTATATGCTGAAAAGCAATGATGTTGTTGCTTTATTACCACCATTTGCTGGAGGGTAGAGATTTAATATTTTTGATTAACGATTTAAGATTTTTGATTTTAAAAAAAGTGGCGTTCAGAAATAAAACGTTTGTTCTAAACCTAGATTTATGGAAACAGCACGATACAACCGACAAATTATACTTCCAGAAGTAGGTATTAATGGGCAACAAAAACTGCAACAAGCCAAAGTCTTGATCATTGGTGCCGGAGGATTGGGGGCGGCTGTTTTACCGTATTTAGCTGCAGCCGGAATAGGGGAAATTGGAATTATTGACGATGATAGAATCGAAGTGACCAACTTGCAACGCCAAGTGATTTACAAAAGCAGTTCGGTGGGGAAAAGTAAAGTGCTGGAGGCGGCAGCAATGGCTTTGGCACTAAATCCTTCTATAAAAATAAATGCAATCACTGAAAAATTAGACTCTAAAAATGTAATTTCATTATTCGAGCAGTATGATATTATGGTTGATGCCACGGATAATCTGAATACTAAATATTTGATTAATGATGCGTGTTGCGTAACCAACAAACCGTTTGTTTACGGTTCTATTTATAAATTTGAAGGGCAGGTTTCTGTTTTTAATTATAAAAATGGACCTACATACCGCTGTTTGTTTCCAGAGGAAAATAATGAAGTGAGAAACTGTAGTGATGCGGGTGTTATGGGAATATTGGTTGGAATCATAGGTATGTTTCAGGCGAATGAAGTTTTGAAAATGGTTTTGGGAATAGGGGAGTTGTTGTCTGGAAAATTATTGGTTTATAATATGCTCAATAACGAACAACAGAAGTTTGAGTTTTCAAAAACAGACATAAATACTATCGATAGAGTAGCGTTCGAAAAAAAACATACCGTAATCGAAAGTACAATTTTAGAAATCAGCGTTGCTCTAGCATTGGAACAAATAAATAATAAAAATGTTGTTTTTCTTGATGTTCGAAATTCAGAAGAGTATCCAAAAATAACAATCAAAAATGGGCTTCAAATTCCGTTAGACCGTTTAGAATCTGCATTGCCTCAGTTGGATAGTAATGCGGAAATATTTGTTTTTTGTCAATCCGGAATTAGAAGTAAAAAGGCAGTTGAAATCCTTATAAATAATAATTTTGCGACTGCCAAAAGTATTGCCGGTGGCGCTATTGCATTGGATAAAATACTGCATAAAGGAACAGTTTCTGTTTCCTAAAATATAAAAATAAAGATCATGAGTACCAAAACTGTTTTCATTCAGGGACCAATTTCTTCAGAATTTATAGGACAGTCGATTGCCAAACACCAATCGAAAACTACTATTGGTGCGCATAATATTTTCGTGGGTCAGGTTAGAGCCGATGTAATTGATGGTCAAACCGTAGCTGCAATTGATTACACCGCTTACGAAGAAATGGCAGACGAAGCCCTGAACGTGATTAAAGAGAAAGCTTTCGCGCAATTCGATTTGATTTGCATGCACATTTATCATAGTTTGGGCGTGGTTAAAGCAGGGGAAATCTGTTTGTTTGTCTTTGTTTCGACAACCAGAAGAAAGCAAGTGTATGAAGCCACGGAAGCGATTGTGAATTGGATTAAAACAGATGTGCCAATTTTTGGTAAAGAAATATTCGAAAACAGTACTTTTACTTGGAAGAAAAATAGTTAGTAGTCATAAATTTGAAGGTCGAAAGTCTTTTTGAATACTATAAATAACCCGTTGGGTGTAATCAATAAAAATTTTAATTAATCTTAAATAAAAAAATTAAGCCAAATAGAAACATAGAAAAAAAGACTTGAATAGTCCAATTCTTGGGTTCACATAGCTAAGGTTTTCTCTAATAAAGTGAAACGCCTTCCAAAATTTTAAAATGTATGTTTCTATGTGTTAAAAAAATTAAATAAATTGAATTACACCTACGGGTTATAAATAGAATAATCCAAACGAATTAAAATAACGGTTTTATTGTTTTCAAGAGGTTGACTTTCCAACTTTAGACTTTAAAACTTTAGACACATATAAATGGTTGATATTACACATAAAATAAGTACGCTCCGAACCGCAACAGCAAAGGCAACAGTAATTGTGAGTCTTCAAGCCACAATTGATGCCGTTGTAAATAATCTGGTGCCAAAAGGGAACGTGCTGGAAATGGCCAAAACTGCCGGGTTATTTGCGGTGAAAAACACGCATTTATCCATTCCGGATTGCCATCCTATTCCTATTGAATTTACATCGGTGGAATATGAAATCAACGCATTGAGCATTGATATTATTTTCAAGGTAAAAACGGTTTACAAAACTGGAGTTGAGGTAGAGGCGATGCACGGTGCTTCGATTGTGGCGCTTACGATGTATGATATGCTGAAACCTATTGACAAAAACATTGAGATTTCGACGATTAAATTAATCAATAAAGAAGGCGGGAAATCGTCTTTCAAAAATAGATTTCCATCAGCGATTAAAGCGGCGGTTTTCGTTTGTTCCGATTCAATTTTCGCGGGAGATAAGCAAGATCGTTCCGGTAAAATAATCGTTGAAAAACTGGAAGTTTGCGGAGTCAAAACGACACATTACGAAATCATACCGGATGAAATGGATGTGATTCAGGAGCGCACTAAAGCTTTCGCAAAAGAAAATCAATTGATCATTTTTACGGGAGGAACCGGGCTTTCGCCAAGAGATGTTACGCCGCAAGCATTGGAACCGTTATTAGAAACCAGAATCCCAGGAATTGAGGAAGCCATACGCAATTACGGGCAACAACGGATGCCGTATTCGATGCTTTCCAGAACAGTCGCGGGAACTTTAGAAATTCGTTGGTATTGGCTTTGCCGGGTTCAACAAATGGCGCAAAGGAATCCATGGATGCCATATTTCCTCACGTGCTGCATGTTTTTCATATATTAAAAGGCAATAATCATGACACCAAATAACGCTGTTTTAACGGATGATTTTGGACGTAAACACAACTATTTGCGTATTTCCTTAATTGAGAAATGCAATTTGCGTTGTACCTATTGCATGCCAGCCGATGGAATTGTATTAAGCCCAAAAGCAAGCTTGATGACGGCTGACGAAATTCACGCCATCGCCCAAACATTCGTCACTAATGGTGTTGACAAAATAAGATTGACCGGCGGAGAACCGCTATTAAGAAAAGATTTTCCTGAGATAATAGCCAAACTGGGGTCACTCAAAACCGAGATTTCCATTACTACAAACGGAATTCTGATTAACAAACATCTAGACGTTTTAAAGCAATTTAACGTCAAAAAAATCAACTTGAGTTTAGATACTTTGGTGGCTTCAAAATTTCATTCGATTACGCTTAGAGACCAGTTTCAGAGTGTAATTAATAATTTACATTTGTTGTTGAACAATGATTTCAAAATCAAAGTCAATGTGGTTTTGATCAAAGGATTCAATGACGATGAAATTATTGATTTTATTAAACTCACTAAGTTTTTACCCATTTCGATTCGGTTTATAGAATTCATGCCTTTTGCAGGAAATGAGTGGGACAAGAGCAAAATGGTTTCTCAAAAGGAAATTCTGGATCAGGTGCAACATCATTTCCCGGAATCCCATGTAGAGAAATTAGAAGACGATAAAAACTTCACTGCCAGAGAATTCAAAATAAAAAACTACTTGGGAAGTTTTGGGATAATCAGTTCGATAACCAATCCTTTTTGTGACGGTTGCAATAGAATTCGCCTTACGGCCAACGGGCAACTAAAAAACTGTCTGTTCTCTAACTCCGAAACAGATGTATTGACCCCTTTCAGAAATGGCGAAGCGATAGAATACTTGATTGCTTTTGCCATTAAAAACAAAAAGAAAGTACGCGCAGGAATGACTACTATCGAGGACGTAAATAATCCCGCTTTGAATCAAGACAACCGCAGCATGATTGCTATTGGCGGTTAATTTTCTACAATTTTTTTTAGGAGCTAATCTCGTTATTCGTTACAACCCATTTGGTCTTATACCCTTTTTCTAGGCGCCGGCAGGAGCTTCCTGCGGTCGCTCTCAATGTCATTAAGTTATCGGGTTTGTTTGTTTAAAAACAAGCATTTAGACATTACTATCCTTGTTTAAAAGTAATCTTTTTCGTATATTTATAGTATAATTTAATATACGCATGAAGACAAAGGAAAGCGCTTTAAAAATTTTAGAAATATTAAGAGGAGAGATTTATAGTGACAAAATTATTGTAGATTACCGAATGAATAAAGCGGATTTCAGTAGAACAAGAAAACAACCTTTTGGAGATATGTTACTTTTTATGTTTAATTTTCTTAGAAAAAGTTTGCCAATAGAAATTGATAATTTTGTGAATTTTATAAATTTAAGCAAGGTTTCTTTTAAGATTCAAAATTTCACTAAAAGTGCATTTGTACAAAAAAGGAGAAAAATAAACCCGGATGTTTTTAAACACTTATCAGAGATAATTATCAAAAATACGTACATCCCAAGTAATTTAAGCATTAAAAGGTTTAATGGTTTAAGAATTTTAGCGGTTGATGGGTCAAAGATAACTTTACCTTTTACACAAGAATTAAAGTTGTTTTTTGGTGAATCTAAAAATCAATATGAGACATCAATAGTGCAAGCAATGTCATCTGTATTATATGACGTTTTAAATCACTTAGCAATAGACTCGGTTTTAGAAAATATAAAAACTGGAGAAAGAGATTTGGCATTAAAACACAAATCACATTGGAAGCAAAATGATTTGATTATTTACGACAGAGGATATCCTTCTTATGATTTTAAATATGAACATATTAAAGCTGGAATTGATTATTTGATAAGAGTAAAAAAAAACCATAGTAAGTTAGTAAGTTCTTTTGTTGGCAGTAAAAAAAGAACCCAAATTGTTGATATTAAACCACAAGAAAAGCACATATTCACAGGGAAAGAATACGATAAAAACACTAAAATTAGAGTTCGTTTAGTTAGGGTTGATTTGCCTAATGGAGAGGTTGAAGTTCTGATGACATCATTGTTGGATAGTCAAATTTATCCAGCAAGTATGTTTAAAGAATTATATTTTTTGAGATGGGGAGTTGAGACATTTTACGACGAATTAAAAAATAAATTGAAAGTAGAGTTTTTTACGGGTTACTCAAAAATAACAATTCAACAAGATTTTTTCTGCGCCATATTTATTAGCAATTTACAATCGGTCATTGTTAATGGTTTGGAAGAAGAAATGAAAGTTATGAACGAGAATACAAAACTAGATTATAAAATAAATACCAATTTATCCTATGGCTTCCTGAAAAATAGAATTTTAGAATTGCTTATTAAAGAAGCACCATTGGAATCTGTATTTAAAGAATTAGAAAACCTATTTCTTCGAAACACAATTCCCATTCGGAAAAACAGAAACAATAAACGTGAAGTAGGTAAATACAATAAACGAATTAGACCTAGAGTCCTTAAAAATCAGAAAGATGCAATATAGAAATAGCTTAACTTAATGACATTGCGCTCGCGCTAGCTTCTAAAAGACCACTGAAATTCCAACATAATATTATATTTATTTAAACGATCTCTGGCTCGTTTTCAACGAGTACCTACTTTAATAGTGCAAAACGTAGCGTTTGTAACGCGGTTCATGAACGACTTATAAGCTTTTTTCATAAAGAGTATTTTTGTAGTTATTTCTTACTTTTGAGAGGAATATTTAAGTGTGATTGCTTCGTTCCTCGCAATGATCAGATTGTGGAAATGTCATTATGAAAAAAATTCGTTATTCCTAGCCCTGATGGAAGCGACATCCTCGCAGCGTAGCGAAGAGATACAGCGGACAGCAGGAGGATTCGTTCTTGAAATCTGCAATCATGCTGCTCCTAAAGATAACCGCCCAGTTTACAGGAAATTTCCGCTTGTGCCTTGAAACTAAATTTCAAAAAAATAGTGATATCGCATTTGGTTTGAGACCTCCTTTGTCGGACACGAGCGATGATAATGAATAATAAATCAAAATAAAAAAGGTGGCCCATTACAGGCCACCTTTAATACTATATACTACAAGGTTTATAATTAAACTAAGTCGAAACGGTCTAGGTTCATTACCTTATTCCACGCTGCAATAAAGTCCTTAACAAACTTTTCTTGAGAATCGATACAGCCATAAACTTCAGCAATGGCTCTTAGCTCTGTATTAGAACCAAAAATAAGATCCACACGCGTTCCAACCCATTTGATTGCACCTGTTTTACGATCGGTACCCACAAATGCGTCATCCGATTCTGAAACAGCTTTCCAAGTTGTACCTAAATCAAGTAGGTTTACAAAGAAATCGTTCGTTAAAGCCTCTGGACGTTTTGTGAAAATTCCCGTTTGAGACTGATCAAAGTTTGTATTCAGTACTCGCATACCTCCAACAAGAGCCGTCATTTCTGGTACAGATAGTGTTAACAATTGTGCTTTATCAATAAGGAGTTCTTCAGCGGAAACCGTATATTTTTTCTTAACGTAATTACGGAAACCATCTGCTTGAGGCTCAAGAACTGCAAATGAATCTACATCTGTTTGTTCTTGTAAAGCGTCTGTTCTTCCGGGTGTAAAAGGCACTTTCACATCATGATTAGCATTTTTTGCTGCTTTTTCAATTCCTGCACTACCACCTAAGACTATTAAATCAGCAATGGAAACTTGCTTACCGCCAAAATTAGCGTTGTTGAATTCTTTTTGAATTTGACCAAGTGTTTCTAGAACTATCTCCAATTGAGAAGGATTATTCACTTTCCAATCTTTTTGAGGTTCTAGACGAATACGACCACCGTTTGCTCCGCCACGTTTGTCAGACCCACGGAAAGTTGATGCGGAAGCCCAGGCAGTTGATACCAATTGAGAAACTGATAATCCTGAAGCCAAAATGGTTGCTTTTAGAAAATCAATATCTTGATTGTCAATTAATTGATGTGTAACCGCAGGAATAGGATCTTGCCAAATTAATTCTTCAGCAGGAACTTCTGGTCCTAAATAGCGAGTCTTTGGACCCATATCACGGTGTGTTAGCTTGAACCATGCTCTAGCAAATACATCATTGAATTCGGCTGGATTCTCTAGAAAACGTCTTGATATTTTTTCATAAGCAGGATCAAATCGCAGTGAAAGGTCTGTTGTCAACATAAACGGTTGGTGACTTTTTGATGGGTCGTGAGCATCTGGCACTAAACCAGCTCCTGCACCATCTTTTGGTTTCCACTGGTGCGCACCTGCGGGACTTTTAGTTAATTCCCACTCATAACCAAATAAATTTTCGAAATAGTTATTGCTCCATTTAGACGGAGTGGTAGTCCATGCCCCTTCTAAACCACTAGTAATTGTATCTCCACCATTACCGGTACCAAAACTGTTTTTCCAACCTTTACTTTGTTCTTCGATACTTGCTCCTGCTGGTTCAGCAGTAACATATTTCTCTGGATCTGCCGCACCATGGGTTTTACCCAAAGTATGTCCACCTGCACTTAATGCAACAGTCTCTTCATCATTCATTGCCATACGGGCAAAAGTTTCACGAATATCATGCGCTGCTAATACTGGATCTGGGTTTCCGTTAGGTCCTTCTGGATTTACATAGATTAATCCCATTTGAACTGCAGCAAGAGGTTGCTCTAATTCGCGTTTTCCATTATAACGATTGTCACCTAACCATTCGCGCTCGGAACCCCAATAAATATCTTCATTTGGTTCCCAAACATCTTCACGTCCGCCAGCGAAACCAAAAGTTTCAAAACCAGCCGATTCTAAAGCACAGTTACCAGTTAAAATCAATAAATCAGCCCAAGAAATTTTTCTGCCATATTTTTGTTTGATAGGCCAAAGTAACAAACGAGCCTTATCTAAGTTGGCATTGTCTGGCCAACTGTTTAACGGTGCAAAACGTTGCGTTCCAGCTCCAGACCCACCACGTCCGTCCGCGATGCGATACGTACCTGCACTGTGCCAAGCCATTCTGATGAATAGACCACCGTAAAAACCATAATCTGCTGGCCACCAGTCTTGTGAAGTGGTCATTAAATCCATGATGTCCTTTTTCAAGGCTGCAAAATCTAAAGACTTGAACTCTTCCGCATAGCTGAACGTTTCTCCCATTGGGTTAGATGACGCACCGTGTTGGCGTAGGATGTTTAATTTCAATTGATTTGGCCACCATTCACGATTTGCCGGAGCAGAACCAGCGCCTTGCTTTGAATGAGTTCCATCACTAGCACCATGATTAAACGGACATTTGCTTTCACTGTTCACATTGTAGGACGTTGTGCCTGAGTTTGTGTTATTTTCCATATTGTAATTGTTTTATTTTCCAGATAACAAACTTACATATAAAAATTCTTGTCTAAATTTATTTTTAATAGATAAAAACTATAGTCCTTTTGTAAAATCCGTTATACCGTCAACTTACAGAAAAATGTTTAATTAAAAAGGTGTGATAGCATTTTGACATGAAGAATCTTAAGTGCATTAATTATTCAAAATCAATATGATTGGCTCGTGTGGTAGTACTAACGTCATGAATAGCAATATAGTTCTTTGTGTTATTGAATATTGGATTTCAAGAGTTGGATACAGAGAGATTTAAAAAGAATATAATGGTGTTTGTTCTACAAACAAAATAGCGACAAGCGTTTATCAAAATGAGGGCAGATGGTATACCTTTAAAAGGAGTAATTCTAATAAACTCTTGGGCTACATTTAGGCAAACGGAATTCTAAAACCAGAACTTTGGCAAGCTAGAGGACGTTATTCTTTTAATATTAGCAAATCATATTAATTAGTATTGCAACTCCACCTTAATATTATACCGATTTAAACTTAAAATGCTTTCGATAGATCCAAAAGTAGCAATGCTCTTTTGATATTCTCTTTCTTTTTTTAAAGCAATTTGTTTTACACAATTTTGAAACCTACTCACTTCTTTTAAATTCGTAAGTAATAATCCGGGAACGGCTGCTTTTTTTCCGTCTTTGTCTTTGGAAACCATTGTAAAATAGGAAGAGTTACAATGTTTTACGACTCCGGTCTGGATATTTTCGGCCTCCACACGAATACCAATAATCATTGAACTGGTTCCAACGTAATTCACACTGGCTTTCATGGTAACTAGTTCGCCCACTTCAATTGGTTTTAGGAAATTTACTGTATCCACAGAAGCCGTTACGCAATAGTTACCTGAAAATCTTGAAGCGCAGGCAAAAGCAATTTGATCGAGTAAGGATAGAATATAACCTCCGTGAATTTTACCACTAAAATTAGTGTGCGATGGAAGCATTAACTCAGAAATAGTGATATGAGAGAAACTTACCGTTTTGAAAGTACTGGTCATTTGATGAATATTTTTGTTTTAACCATTAAGAAATTAAGTATTAAAGCTTAATTTTTCTAATTTATTAATGGTTTGGTCTAAACCTATAGGTTATTGTGCAATATAGCCTCTCGAATATAAAAGGAAGATAAATTAATTGGTAGCTAATTTTCTTGCGATTATGATAAAGTGTCCAGTTTCTCTCCTGTCAACACAATAAAATTTATTTTTGGAGATTCACATAACGAACAGCAATAATCTTCTGGTAGATCTTTGAATAGGACACCTTTTTCAATTCCTTGAATAAGATCACCGTATTCTGAATTGTATAAAGTCAAACAGTCTGGGCATTGATGGATATCTTGTGCTGCTTTCTCTTTTTTGGTTGCAGTGTGACTAATTTCCACCGATTGATTTCCTAGTTCTTCAAAATATTTCCTGCTCAATTCAATCAAAATGTTTGGTAATTCCAGTTTATCGACATCTTGGGTATGAACAATATATTCTTTAGTATTTGGATCAAAATTTTTGGCATACAAAACATTATACGTATCTCTAATTTTGATGGACTCCAAGTCTTTTGGCAATTCATTTTTCTCCACTACAATCGAAGTGAAGGAATGTCCCTCACGATTATATTCTGATAAACCAAAGGTCAGTCCATACGTACTGATGTCAAACTGATCAAGCGTGCGGACCAGAAAAGTTTTAAGATTCAACGCCCATTCCATCGCAACAGGTAAGTGCCAGTTAAGTTCCAATAAAGAATGGCGTACATTAATTCCTTTTTTACCCAGGAATTTTTCCCAATCTAATTTTCGTTCCTTTGGAATCCCTTTTATAATAAAGGATTTCCATGGTGTGATGCATATTTTCCCAATTTTGCAATCAAAACATAAATCGCACATTTCTTTCAGAAAGTCTAAATCGTACAGGTTATTTCTCCAATACAATCCTAACCAATATTGGTCAATTCCCAATCGGTTCATTCCCTCATAGTAAGGAAAAGGATAAAAAGGAATGTTTAAAGGTTTGTCTATTGTTCTATTATTGGTGTCCAAAGCTTCACTGAGCAATTGAAAAATCATGTCGACAGAATCAGGTTCCTCTTCCAATATTTTTTCAATGGCGTAATATATTTCGCCTATGTTCCAACTGTAGATCAGTACGGGATACATTTCCATTTTATCCCATTTTGGCAGGCGGACATATAGAAACCAATAATCTTCATGATCGGAAGCAATAAAGTTGATATGTCCCGTAAACAATGGAACTAACTGTTGTTTTGGATCGGTGATGTTTACTTTTAGCTTGGGTTGTTCTTTAAATTGCTCTAAAATATACAAAAATTTATTTCCGGTAAGCCAAGGCGTATTTCTGAAAATATCGGTAGACACATAGGACGAAACGATGTTATTCCCACTTTTTTCATTGGGATAAACAAAATAGTTCTTACCTGTTTTTTCCTTTTCAATGTGGTTGAAACCTTTAGGGAATATGATATCCTGTCTAGAACCAAAGGAGATGGATTCCAGTCCTTGTTCTAAAGCCATATTTACAATTCCACGCAATTCACCTGGTGAAATAACACCTCCTTTTACTATTAGTCTTGTCAATTCCATATTTTATAGTGTTTGGTGTTCAGTTTGCAGTGTTCAGATGCTACTGACCACTATTATTTAATCTTCGCTAATATTTCTTTCACTTCAGTTTTACAACTTCCACAACCTAATCCAGCTCCGGTGGTTTTGCATAATTCAGTAAAATTGGTCACGCCGCTTTTTATGGCTTCTTCAATATTTCCGCTTCCTACCTGGCTGCAAGAACAAACTAATTTGCCAATTGCGGGTTTTGTATTCGAACTTCCTCTAAGCAAGGTGTTTCTTTTATCAGATAATTCGATTTTGCTTTCGATCATTGTTTTGAACTCCGCAAACTCATTTTTATCACCCATCAAAATAGCACCAACTAATAAGTCATTTTTGACAATACATTTTTTATAATATCTTTTTCCTAAATCAGCAAACACAATTTCTTCGTATGAATCATCATTGTCAGGCATTTCTATTTCGCCAATACTGCATAAATTGATGTCTTCGAGTTTCAGGATATTCATCAACACCGAACTTTTATAAAAGCTGCTGATATCTCCGGCCATATAATTTGCCAAGACATCCGCTTGTTCTTCCGCTGCCGATGTTATTCCGAATAGCTGGTTGTTGAATTCAGCGATTTCTCCAATCGCAAATACATTAGGAATCGACGATTGTAAGTACTGATTTACTTTTACGCCACGTCCGCAGGAAATACCGGATTCCTTTGCTAATTCTATATTTGGAATAGTACCAATGGTATAAACGATGGCATTGGCAGTTATAATTCGGCCACTTTTCAGGGCAATTTCTATTTCGTTTGGATTATCTGTTTCGAACACGGTACTGACTTCATTATCAAAATAAATTTGAATGTCCCGAAGTTGGACTTCTTCGGCCAGAAGCTTACTCGAAATTCGGTCTAATTGGCGTTCCATTAATCGGGAAGCCCTTTGAATTATTGTAATTTTTACTTTCTTATGTTTTAATGCTGCGGCCAATTCTAATCCTAATAATCCACCACCTACGATAACAACATGTTGCTCTTCTGGAATTAAATTAGTGTTATCCAAATAGTTTTTCAAGCGGTCTGCATCTTCTTTTTTTCTGATAGTGAATCGTCCTGGTAAATGCAATTGTGCATTTTCAGGAATAAAAGGGCGGCTTCCTGTTGCTAATATTAAAGAGTCGAAAGAATGGGTAATGCCTTCACTATCTAGAATTATATTTTCTTTAGTATTGATGTTGTCAATTGAAACGCCTGATTTCATCTTGATATTTAGGTGGCGTAAAGCTTCGTCTTTTATTTTTAAAAGCTGTTCCCAAGAAAGTTCTGCAGTTACATATTCCGGTAGTAAAACTCGGTTGTAAAATGGATTCTCTTCATTCGAAAAAACAATGATTTCATCTGAAGTATTGATTTCCCGGTAGTTTTGAATAAATCGGAAAGCCGCTGCTCCAGCACCTACAACCGCGATTTTTTCGAAAGGTTTCACGTATTTGGCTACGGAAACAGTAGTAAACTTAAAATCAGGTTCTTTTGAAACAGGATCTACGAGAGTATTCGTTAAATTATTGGTTCTATTCAAATCATTTTCCAATTGTTTTCCCCAATGCATCGGTAGGAAAACAACGCCTTCTCTTATGGTGTCAGCCACTTTTGCTTTTACACGAACAGTCCCGTTTTTGCTGGTGACCACAACAATATCTCCGTTTTTTATGGATGCTTTGTAGGCATCAATAGGATTTATTTCAAGCACGGGACTTGGTATATGGGTCATCAAGCGGGATACTTTTCCGGTTTTCGTCATCGTATGCCATTGATCACGAATGCGCCCAGTAGTTAAAATAAACGGAAACCTGTCATTTGGTTGTTCGGACGTGTTTTCAATAGCCGTTGGAATATTAAATATCGCTTTTTGTGATGGCGTATAGAATTTTTTATCGGTAAATAAACGGGGCGTTCCGGGATGTCCGTAATCAGGGACAGGCCATTGAAAGGTACCTTCGTTTTTTAGACGATTGTAATTTAAAAAGGAAATATCAATCGTGGTGTTTTTTGTCATTAAACAATATTCCTTATAGACGTCTTCGGTACTATTGAAATTGAATCCCGTGAAATTCATTTTTTTAGCAAAACGAGTCAGAATTTCCACATCCGGTAATGCTTCTCCTGGGGCATTGATACCTTTTGGCAAATAGGATATTCGTCTTTCAGAATTCGTCATTGTTCCTTCTTTCTCCAGCCAACCTGCTGCAGGTAATAATAGATCGGCAAATTTTGACGTATCGGCATTATGGGAAATATCCTGAACGACCACAAATTTGGCATTAGCTAAAGCTTTTTCCACTCTGCGAGAATCAGGCAAACTCACTAACGGATTGGTACATATAATCCAGATCGCTTTCATTTTCCCAGATTCCAAAGCTTCAAACATCTCTGTTGCCGTTAATCCCGGTTTTTCAGATAGGTCTTCAACTCCCCAAAAATCAGATACTTCTTTACGATGTACCGGATTGTTTAATTCTTTATGAACAGCCAGTAAATTTGCCATTCCGCCCACTTCACGTCCACCCATAGCATTGGGTTGTCCTGTCAATGAAAAAGGTCCAGAACCTGGTTTTCCTACGTGGCCGGTTAGCAAAGAAAGGTTAAGTAAGGCTGTGTTTTTGTCTACGCCAATAGCACTTTGATTCAAACCCATTGCCCAAAGCGAAAGAAATCCTTTGGCTTTACCAATGATATCAGCCGCTAATTTGATGTCATTTAAAGGAACGCCACAAAGTTTAGATGCTTTTTCTAAGGAACTAGAAAGAACAAGGTCTTTATATAATTTGAAATTTTCAGTATGTTTTTTAATGAAATCAGTATCGGCATATCCTTTTTCGATCAACCTTTTGGCTAAAGCATGGTATAAAATTATATCAGTACCCGGAATGATTTGTAAATGCAAATCTGCAGCTAAAGCCGAATCTGTTTTTCGAGGATCAACAACGATGATTTTTGTTTTCGGATTTTTTTCCTTGTGTTGCTCGATTCGTCTAAAAAGGATAGGGTGACACCAGGCAGGATTAGCTCCTGTAATCAAAAAGGTATCTGCCAGTTCAATGTCATCGTAAGCAATGGGTACAGAATCTTCTCCAAAAGTTTTCTTGTAGCCCGCCACCGCTGAACTCATACACAAACGGGAGTTGGTATCGATATTATTGGTTTTCAGGTACCCTTTTACCAATTTGTTTACCAAATAATATTCCTCAGTAAGGCATTGTCCAGAAATGTAGAACCCAACACTGTCAGGACCATGTTTTTTTATTATGGAGGAAAAGACCGCTGCTGCACGATCTAGCGCGGTATCCCAGCTCACTCTTTCCATAGGATGTGACTTACTCCATCTCATTTCTGGATAAAGGATTCTATCGGAGGTATCATTGACCACATAATGCAAGTTCATCCCTTTTGAGCAAAGCATCCCTTTATTTACGGGATGGTCTTTATCTCCCGTAACGGTTACTCCATTTTTTGCATCATTGGTTACTATAATTCCGCAACCTACTCCACAATAGGAACACGTGGTTTTTATTTCTGAATTTTGCATTATTGAATTTCTTTATTAACAATGAAAGCCTAGTATGTATTCTCTGTCTATCTTATGAAAGTGTAAAAATAAGTATTTTTACGTATTAATACGTATTAAATGAATTTTATTTTATATTTTTGGTTAAAAAAAATTGGAACCCTGAATTGCCTCAGGAACAATTTTAAATTTTATCAGTGACATTGCATTATTCAAAATAATAAATGATAATGAAGAATGGCGAATAGTATATTGCTTCGCCCGTTCGCTATCGCTCGGGTCCTTTTAAAAACAAATAGTAGCGTAGTATGAAAGAAGAATTAGCCTCTTGTAGCAGCTGTGTGAATGAAAATTGTTTCATTAAAAAACACATTCATTTAGAACAAATGAAAAGCTATATTGAAAGAAAACGCAGTTTTACTTGTAAAAAAGCGCAGCAATTTATCATTGAAGGTTCGCCTATTCAGGGTTTGTACTTTATCCATAAAGGAAAAGTAAAAACGGTGAAAACAGGTATTAACGGAAGGGAACAAATTGTGAGATTAACCAAAGATGGCGATACGGTTGGCTTCAGAGGTTTCGGGACCAGTAAGCGCTATCTTATTGGTTCTTATGCCTTGGAAGACACGACGTTATGTAATTTCAGTAATGAAGATATGCTGGAAATACTTCATAATGTTCCTGAATTTACTTTTGATCTAATGCTGTTTTATGCAGAAGAATTGAATAAAAGCGAGAATAATATCCGCAAAATTGCACAAATGAATGTACGAGAAAGAGTGATTGATACCTTGTTGTATATCCATCGAAAATTTGGACAAATCAATGGCGTAATAGAACTTGATTTATCTCGAAAAGAGATTGCTGATTTTGCAGGAACTAATGATGAACAAGTAATTCGGGTAATTTCAAGTTTAAAAAAAGAACTGCTTATAAAAACTGTCGGTAAGAAAATAGGCTTAGTTAATCCTGACAAATTAAGATCAGAAATTAAAGAACACAAATAGATACAAGTATAAATCCCGCCCTTTATTCTGTTTTTCCTGGTCCTCGCAGTATGTTGTCTCCTTCTGGAGAACGTACAATCTTCCTTTCTTTTATCAATATATAGAATCGCTTTTTATCTTTCTAAAAGCCGATTGACTTGATTTCTAGAAGATAAGTTTTTGTTATACGTATTTCTTACCAGATGTTTGATGATTCTAAAGCCACAGTGTTGTTGGTGTTCTTGCCTTTTTCTGTCAAATCGCAGAAGTAAAACCGTTTTAATCCCGTTGTTTTAAGTGTTAAAAAGCTATTTTCTTCTGTTATTTAGAAGATAACTAAGTATTAGTACTTATGTAAATTTGCTTCATACTAATTAAAACATAAGATTATGCAAAAGTTTAAAACCACATTGGCAGGGATTCAACGTTTAAAAATAGGAAAAATTTCAAAATTACTTTTTCTGGGAATTGCCTTAACAGCATTAAGTCAAAACGAAGCGAAAGCACAATTTACAGCAACAGGACAAATCAGAGAGAGAACCGAGTTAAGAGCGGGACAAGGAACATTGCAAAAAGAGGGTGATAAAGCTGCCTTATTCAATTCTCAAAAAGCACGATTAAATATAGGATTTACAGGATATCGATTTAAAGTTTTTATGGCATTGCAAGATGTACGCGTTTGGGGACAAGATGCTTCTTCTATAAACAGGACTACTACCGAAGCTAATAATGGAATCCTTTTGCATGAGGCTTGGGGAGAAATCATGTTAAATGACACTATAAGCACTGTCCAAAACTTATCTTTAAAAATAGGGCGCCAGGAAATTTCTTATGACGACCAGAAAGTATTGGGAGGTCTAGATTGGTTACAACAAGGAAGAAGACACGATGCTATTGTTTTTAAATTTGCCAATAAAGGATGGATTGCTAATGTTGGGGCAGCATTCAATCAAAATAAAGAACTGAACACAGGAACAGTTTATAATGGAGTTCCTACTGCTTATGGTGCTGGTACAACTGGAATTGGTACGATGTACAAATCATTTCAGTACACTTATATAGGAAAGAAACTTTCTTTTGGAGATATCTCGTTTTTATTCTTTAAAGATGATTTTAATAAATATACGAATGTTACTTCTGGAACACCGGCTGTAACTAGTAAAGTATATGGTGAAGGTGTTTGGAGTCGCAATACTACAGGATTTTATTTCAACACTAATGTGACCAGAAAATTCAATCTTACAGGAAGCCTTTACCATCAAGGGGGTAAGGACAAAGATGGCAGATCTATAAGTGCTAATTTGGCTTCGGTAACATCAACTTTACAAGTAGGAAGAAAATTATTTGTAGGTCCTGGAATTAATTATTTATCTGGAACTGACGGAACAAAAGCAGTTACTGCAACTTCACAAAGTAATCTTTTTGATCCCTTATACGGAACACCGCACAAATTCTGGGGAAGTATGGATTATTTCTATGCTGTGAATGGCTTTGGAAAACAAGGGCTATTGAACTATTTCTTTAAAATGAAATACAACGCGAAAGATAACCTTACATTTTTTGCTGATCTACATGGTTTTGCTGCAGCAAACACCTTGTCTAATGGAGCTGGGGGAGAATTAGATTCTTATTTAGGGACTGAGGTTGACTTAATGGTACAATACAATTTGACCAAAATGATCACTATTGAAGCTGGATATTCTGTAATGAAAGCAACTAATTCGATGGCATCAGCAGCGGTTAAAAATGTTATAACACCAGATCTTAGTCCACAATTTGCTTATCTAATGCTAAATATCAAGCCTAACTTTTTAGCCAAAAAATAAATTAGAGTGTCCAATTCTTAAAATAAAAACATCATGAGTTATTTAGAAATAAAAGATTTGTAAATTTTATTTCCAACACCAAACGAAAAATATGTTGCAGTAAAAGATATTAGTCTTTCTATCAAAAAAGGAGAAAATGTTTCCATCGTTGGGGATCTGTTTGTTGAAAATCAACGATTAAAATGAAATATTCCAAATCAGCGAAACATGAAATCGTAGAGAAAAATCCTAAAATAGTTAATTTATACGAGTACAAAGATAAATTGCCGGGCTATTATCCGGTGGAATGAAACGAAGGGTAGCAATCGCAAGAGCATTTTCTATAAACCCTGGCGTTATTATTTGATTAGCCTTTTGGGGCTTTGGATGCACGTACCAAAGAAAGCATGTAATTAGAAGTTTTGAAATTATGGAACTTGAATAACAGAGATAAAACGACTGTAATGATTACGAATGATATCGTAGAAACATTGTTTTTATCGGATAGAATTGTGGTATTGAATAACGGTCCAGCTTCAACCATCAGAGAAATCGTTGAGCTTCATTTGCCAAGACCAAGAAACAAAACCGAAATCGTAAAAATGCCCTAATATATAGAGTTAAGAGATAAATTGTTACATCTATTAACGGATAAATTCTCTATTGAAGATATGGGGATGGTGTATAAAAGTTAATTTTATTTAATTTGTCTATGGTTAAATCCCCGTAACGACTATTATTACGGGGATTTATATTTTAATGATGCTTATAGTCAATCAAGAATTCATTTTGTCTTATAAACATAATTTAGTACCAATGATTTTTTGAAAGATTGGGTTCTGCATACGTTATTATATGGTTCTCTTCCAGCTCCATTAGTTTCTCTCTAATTGGAGTATAATCTACAGCCGCTGGGATTTCTATAACAAAGTAATCGTCGTTGAACTTTTCAGATTCGCAACCCAAACTAGTGAAAAATTCGCGTATATCATTTACCACAAAAGATTTATCTTTTAGAATAACTTGGATAGTTGAATTTCCAGAATGTATAATCGTTTCTCTGTAAGTTAATTTATTTTCGGTTTCGTCAAATTCGGCTAATACAATATCGCCACAGGAAACAGAAGCATAAAAAGGGATATTATCCAGTTTGTACAATCCTTCTTCGGCGTTAATAGTGGCTGCCCATAAATTTTCAACAGTCCATTCATTTAAAATAGCACTAAAAAACCTAAACAGTATTTTTACACTAGTTTTTTGTTCTTTCATCATTTGTATTTTGAATACCAAATTAAAGATTCGTTATTTTGGAATCATTTGGAATTGATTTAAATATCAAATATACGTCTATTGAATACAAAAAAACGACTTTGAATGCATTCAAAGGCTTTCTAGATAGGTCTTTTTTTTATTTTCTAGAAGATTGTCTTTCCATCACTTTAGATAAATCAGGTTGTTTTTCGTTCATGATTTTGGTTGCCGTATAATGCATCCAAACCAAACATATAGCTGAAAATAGAAGTACAAATATCCAAGAGCTCGACCAAACACCAGTTGAAGTCAATAAATATCCGAAGATAATTGGTCCAAAAAATCCACCCAAGCCACCTATCATACCTACCATTCCACCGACAACACCAACTTCTGTTGGGAAATATTCAGGAATGTGCTTGTAAACGGCCGCTTTGCCAATTCCCCAAGAAATACCAATCCCGATTACTAAAACTAAGTACACCCACATATTGGCGTCAAAACGGATGTGGGTTATTCCCTTAGCAACCAATTCCTTTTTCTTCACTTCTTGATTTTGGGTTACAACCACTTGTTGCCAAGATGTTCGAACTGGAAAAATGGAGCTTTCCATAGGTTTTTCTACTTTTTGAGCGATAAGGAAATCTTTCTCACCAATTTTCACATTAGAATCAGAAATGGCAGTAATAGTTCCTTTTTTTGTAGCCATTACACCGGGACCGGTTGTAGTAATATCCATTTTTGGAACCATCAACAAAGCACTCAATATCACCGAAGAGGATAGTACCCAATACATCACTTTTCGCGCTCCGAACTTATCGGATAAATAACCACCAAAAGCTCGAATCACTCCAGAAGGCAAGCTAAACATGGTAGCAAATAATCCGCCCATGACAAGACTAGTTTGATACACGTTCATAAAGTTGGGTAACAACCATTGGGAATACGCAACGAAACATCCAAATACTAAGAAATAATAGGCTCCAAATCTCCATACTCTCACACTTTTTAAGGATTGAAGCATTTGAGAAACCGTTTTTGTTTGGTTCTCTATTTTTTTGTTTTTTGCAAAAACCAAGAATACAACACCAATAATTACCAGAGAAGCCCCGTATATTATAGGTAATAATTTCCAGCCATTTTCTGGGTCTTCAATTGAAAAATGATTCAATAAGGAAGGGGCAAGAAATGTAGTTATGGCAGCTCCAGCATTTCCCATTCCGAAAATCCCTAATGCTCTACCTTGCCATTCTTTTGGGTACCATATAGAAGTAAATCCAATACCAACAGCAAAACTGGTTCCTACCATACCAAACAAAAAGCTTAGAAGGGCAAACATGAAAAAACTATCAGCTAAAGGAAGTAGGAACAAAGGAATAGAACAGAGAAGCAGTAATATGGAGAATACATGTTTCCCACCAAATTTATCAGTTAAAATACCTATTGGTAAACGCATAATAGAACCTGTTAGAATTGGAATACCAAGAAGCCAGCCCACTTGGACAACGCTCCATTTAAAAATACCATTGTCTACTAAGAAGGTAACTAAAACACCATTTAAAGTCCAACATGCAAAACATACAGTAAATGCAAGTGTATTTAAAACCAAAATTTTATGGGATTGGGATAAAGAGTTTGAATTTTTCATGATACTTATATTTTTTACAAATATAAGTACTAAAACTTAGTTTAAACCTGCGTTTTCGCAGTTTGCTAAAAATAATTAAGTATTTATACTTAATTTATATAGAAGTACATAGTCTTTGAAATATTGGAAATGCTCTTCCTGAAAAAAGATTACAATAAAGAATATTCTGTTGCTTTATTAGAAAGTTCCATAAGATTTTTTACTTTCAATTTTTTCATCAAATTAAAACGGTGAACCTCTGCAGTGCGCTTACTGATGTCTAAAGCTTCGGCTATTTCTTTATTCCCTTTTCCAGATAATAAAAGTTTAAGAATTTCTTTTTCCCTTTTGGTTATCATCAGTTCTTCGTCAAGTACTTGCTTTTTTTCCATTACCCCATACGGATTGTTTAGCTGACCAATTAATATAGAGGAGATGTCACCACTGAAATATTTTCCACCATTAGCAATAGTATGGAGTGCTTTAAGAAATTCTTCTTTGCTGGAACCTTTAAGTAAGTATCCATCGGCTCCGGCTCTGATTGATTTTAATACGTACTCTTCGGATTCATGCATAGAAAGCATAACAATTTTTACCATATTGTTTTGACTTCTTAGTTTTTCGACTACTTCAATACCGGTCATATTAGGCATACGAATATCTAAAATGAGTAAGTCAGGATTGCTCGTTTCTACTATTTTTAGGGCTTCTAAACCATCAATAGCTTCGCCTACAACTTCTATGTTTACTTCGTTTTCTAATAATGATTTGATACCATCTCTTACAAATACATGATCATCTGCCAGAACAACTCGAATAGTATTACTCATAATTTACTTAATTTTTAAATCTGATTATTACGTATATTAACCTAAAAATAAAGGCTAAGATACGTATTCTAATGAAATTATTTTATTTGGATTGAAAAAAGAGTGAATTTTGTAATTTTCCGAAGATTATATAGGAATATTGAAAGTAATACGAGTTCCTTCGCCCGGAATCGAGTTGATGAAAAACCGACCATTAATATATTGAATCCTTTCTTTCATGAAAAGCAATCCCATTCCGGACTCGCTATTTCTCTTTTTCTCTACGGTTGTAATATCAAATCCTTTTCCGTTATCGTCAATCGTAATACTCAAAATTGTGCTGCTATGAGATAATTGTACAATTATATGCGAAGATTCGGCATATTTAAGTGCGTTGTTAATGGCTTCTTGGGTCAGTCTGTAGATGTTAATTTCAATTAAAGAATCCAATCGTTTATCAAAATGGGTCTTATTATAAAAAAGAATATTCTTCCCTGTTAATTTTGATAATTCCTGAGTCAATTTTGCAATGGAGGAAACAATGCCATGGTCGCTCAATTCAGGAGGCATTAGATTAAAGGTGGCGGTACGTACTCCTTTTATAATGTCAAGCGATAATTTTTTCAGGTACTCTATTTTTTGAGCCGCTTTTTCTTTATCATCCAGATTAATGCTTTCCAGACTAAATTTTAAGCCGGTAAGCATTTGTCCAATTCCATCGTGAATTTCTCGGGCAATCCTGTTTTGCTCGTTTTCCTGATTTTCGACAATTTTACTCGAAATAATCTTTTGTTGATTGATTTTATCGGTTACATTTTCGGTATTCAATCGTTCAACTTCTTGTTCCGCTTTCTTACGCTCGGTAATATCAAAACAGATAATCAATAATTCAGATTCTTCTTTTTTTATCGTTACGGGAACCATCGATAAGTCGAGCCAGAGCGATTCGCCATCTCTATTGGTAATATTGAGCTCTCCTTGCCAGCCACTGCGTTGTTTTTCGGCAAGAATCCTGTCAATTAGAATTTGCTCTTTTTCTATTGGAGTCAAAACCTGGGAGAATGTTTTGTCAGAAATAAATGGGTTGTATTGCAGTAGTTTAGAGAATTTTTCGCCAATATGAATTACCGTACCATCAGGCGCAACACGGCAATAGAGCAATGTATTCTCCATGGCATAATTGAGCGATTTCAATTCTTTAACAGAGTTTTCTTTTATTTCGCTAATTATTTCCGTGTTATAAGCGAGTTTTAATGCCTTTTTTTCGGAAGATAAAAGTTTAGAAATAAGTTTTTCTACTTTTTGATTGGTCGGTTTAAAGATAAACAAGAATTCCAGTAATAAAACAAATAGTGTAAATACTAAAATTGCATATTCCGTTTTACTTTGCAGCGTCACTTTTTCTAGCGCCTCTTTGTCGTATTCATCAACAATTTGGTTCATTTTAGAAAGAAAAACTACTTGGTTTTCAAGGATAGTTTGTACTAATTTTTGATTTTCGGATTCCTTTGTATTTTGTTTTTTATTTTCTAAAAAAAGCGTTGTAGCGTTAACTATACTGTCAAAATTAGGTTTAATTGCTTTAAATAATACCGAAAGAGTTTTGCTTTTTTCTTTTGGAAAACCAAGGCTGTCATTTCCTTTTTCTAAATTAAAATGGGTAGTTTTCCAAAGCGAAAGCGTTTCGTTTATGCTTGTAATTTCTTCATTTTTTTTGGCAGTATCCGTTACGAAATTTAAAATTAAAACCTCTTTCGTCAACTTCTGGCTCAACATTCTTTGTTTTCCCGAAATATTGATTATTCGGGAATCACTTAGTTGGCTGTTAAGATTGTATTGTATCAACAACTGGCTTAGCAATACCGTAATGGCAATTGTTAATAAGGCGAAAAGATACAATTGCCTTAATTTTTTAAATGAAATAGTATCGATAGATGATCCTTTGGCGCTTTTTGTCATAACGAAATCAAATTACAGTTCAAGAGACTCTTTGATCAATTCAAGATTCGCAGCACTGTAGTTGATTTTTAAGGCTTCCTGCTGTCCTTTTTCAGACATTTTTAGCCAAGTTTTCAGAATGATGTTTTTCATTTTTTCCCTGTCGTGTTTGTGTACAAAAGGGTCTAAGTAATACTCTAGAAATACTAAACAAATTACATCTTCTAATAGCTGTGTTTCGGCGTCTTTTTTAAGTAATTTTTTTTCGATCAGAAAAGAAACTCTTGCGATAAATTCCTCGCTGTACCCTGCTTTTTCTAAAATAACAGCGGTTGTTTTGGCGTGAAATTTTTTCAAATCTTCGCGCCATTTTAAATAACCCACACGATTCATAGGATAGGATTCCCGTGCTATTTTCCATCGGCAAATGTGTTGTGCTTTGGAGGCAATTTGAACTTCTTCTGATGCATTTGGATGAAAATCCATCAGTCTTTCATACATTCGATTTGAATATAATAATTCTTTTGGATAGGTTATAGCTTGGTATGTTTCGTGGTTTGGATCTTGAGCATTCTCTGCGTCAATCCATTTACTTGCGTTCTGGAATGGTGTTGCTGTCATTAGAAATGTTTAAAATCAAAGATACATAATTATTCCAAAAAGCCAACGAATACTTCATCTTCTACAACTTTTACAGGGTAAGTTGCGATTGAAAATTCCTCTCCATTCAGATTGGAACCATCTATTAGAGAAAAAGTTTTCTTGTGCATTGGACAGGCAATCTTTGGAATACCATCTGCAGAACCTGTCATCCCTCTTGACAAGACCATTTCCATTTTGTGAGGACAAGCATTTTGACAGGCATACCATTCATTTCTTCTTTCGAAATTAAAAACGGCTATCTGTTTGTTTTTATATTTAATACATCCTCCTCTATTACTAGAAAAGTCTTTTATTTTTCCGGCTTTGAACCAAACTTTAACGTCTTCTAACGAAACAGCTTTGTAATCGTTTAATATATTTTCCATAATTTTATTTTTTTATCTTTCCATTACTCCCAAAAAGCCGTTGAAGTACTATTTACTGGAAAGAATTTAATTATTTATTACCACGGTTTTGGCATTTTTTGATCTCTTAACGGTACGTATTCGATAGTATCATCCGTTTCATCTGAATTCACAAAGTGACTAAAACGTTTCATCAATCTTGGTTTTTCAAGTACCTGTTTCCACTCACATTCAAAAGTTCCAACAAGCGATTCCATTTCAGATTCTAATGCTTCACAAATACCGATACGGTCGTGAATGATAACTTCTTTTAAATAATCCAATCCGCCTTCCATTTTATCCAACCAAGTTGCGGTACGTACTAAAGGTCCCGCTGTACGGATATAATACATTAAAAAACGATCTAAATATTTAATAACAGTTGCTTTATCAATTTGCTCTGCTAGTAGAACAGCGTGTTTTGGATTGGCTCCACCGTTTCCACAGATGTAAAGATTCCAACCGCCTTCCACAGCTATCAGTCCAAAATCTTTTCCTCTTGCTTCGGCACATTCTCTAATACAAGCCGAAACGCCTCCTTTAATTTTATGCGGAGCACGAATACCTTTGTAACGATCTTCAAGTTCAATGGCAAATCCTGCACTATCATCCATTCCATAACGACACCAAGCGTTACCAACACAACTTTTTACGGCTCTCAATGATTTTCCGTATGCGTGTCCACTTTCAAAACCATTTTCGATTAGTATTTTCCAAATTTTTGGTAAATCGTTCAAATGTGCACCAAATAAATCGACACGTTGCGCTCCCGTAATTTTAGTGTATAAATCAAATTGTTTGGCCACTTCTCCGATAACAATTAATTTGTCTGGAGTAATCTCGCCTCCTGCAACCCTTGGCACTACTGAATAGGTTCCGTTTCTTTGAATATTAGCCAAGAATCGGTCATTGGTATCTTGAGTAGTAACATGCTTGTTTGCGGTGTCATTGTAGATACTTGAAAAAATAGAAGCTACAACCGGCTTACAAACCTCGCAACCATCGCCATTTCCGTGGTGATCCACAACTTCGTAAAAGTTAGTATATTTATTGATTTTTACGATATCAAATAATTCTTGTCGGGTAAAATGAAAGTGCTCGCAAATGCTTTCTTTCACTTCTTTGCCAATTGATTTTTGAGCTTCTTTAACTAAATCAACTACCATTGGCTTACAACCTCCACAGCCTGAAGTTGCTTTTGTTAATTTTACCACATCTGATACTGTTTTACAGGTTCCATCAATTATTGAACAGCAAATTGCTCCTTTTGTTACATTTTCACAAGAACAAATTACGGCAGTATCTGGCAAATCCACAACACTTCCCATACTAGAACTTTCTCCACCTCTTGAACCCAAGATTAGATCTTCCGGATTTGGAGGCAAGGCCATAGCATTGCTATAAATTTGGAACAATCCATTATAATCACTCGAATCTCCTACAAGTATACCGCCCAGTAATTTTTTTCCGTCTTTGGTGACATTGATTCTTTTATAAATTCCGCTGAATTTGTTTTCATAAACAATGGCGGTCACATACTCACTTTCTATAAAAGGATCACCAAAACTCGCCACCTCAACACCAATTAATTTTAGTTGTGTGGACATATCGATGGTTTCCCTCATCGTTTTTACCCCTTTCATGATTTGTTCAGCAGCGACATCCGCCATTTCATATCCAGGAGCTACAAGACCATAAATCATATGATTATAAAGTGCTACTTCTCCGATCGCATAGATATAAGGATCAGAAGATTGCATTTTGTTATTTACCACAATTCCTCCTCGAACGCCTACTTCCAGCCCGGAAACCCTGCCTAATTCGTCTCGTGGTTTAATCCCCGCCGAAATTACCAGCATATCCACTTTTAGAAGATCATCGCCTTCAAACATCATTCCCGTAATGGCATGTTCTCCAGCAATATATTGTGTTGATTTATTAAGATGAATGCTAATGTTGAGTTCTTCGATTTTTGACTGTAACATATCACTGGCACCTTTGTCTAGTTGTCTCGGCATCAATCGAGGAGCAAATTCCACTACGTGTGGGTTTAATCCTAAATCATATACCGCTTTAGCAGCTTCTAATCCTAATAATCCACCACCAAGGACGGCAGCTTCTGTAGCACCATTTTGCTTTATTTTCTTGGCGTAAGCCATGATTGCGTCCAGATCCTCAATAGTTCTGTATACAAAAACGCCTTCTTTATCCACACCTTCAATAGGAGGTACAAAAGCAGCGGACCCTGTAGCTAAAACTAAGTAGTCGTAAGTATGCGTTTTTTCTAAATGGGTATGTATTGTTTTTTGTTCCCTATTAATATCAGTGATTAATTCAGAGGTATTTAGGATTATATTATTTTCTTCGTACCAATTTGATGTCGATAATGATAAGTCATCAGCGCTTTTGCCTGCAAAGTATTCACTCAAGTGAACTCTATCGTATGCGCATCTTGGTTCTTCTCCAAATACGGTGATTTGATATTCTTCTTGTCCAGATTTTGCGATGAATTTTTCACAAAATTTGTAACCTATCATGCCGTTTCCGACTACTATTACTTTAATCATAACTCGTTAATTAAGTATTATTACGCAAATATAAGTATTAATACGTAATTAAAATACTTAATTATACGATTTTGAAATTAATTAGCAATTCTTCAAAAAAGGGAGTTTTAAATAGGGTATTTATAATTTAAGTATTGTTTTGGTGCATAAAAGTATATTGTAATTGGGGAGTAAAGTGATATTTTGACAAAAAAAAAGCTCCCAAAATAGTGTTAGGGAGCTTTGTGTTAATTTAGAACTATATATGTATTATTCTAAAATTTTCCTTTAGAAATTACTTAGATTGATAATATTTTTTTCGCAGCCAAAAAGCAACATTTACTAAAATGATTAACGCTGGGACTTCCACTAATGGACCTATAACTCCGGCAAATGCCTGTCCGCTATTGATACCAAAAACTCCAACGGAAACTGCAATTGCCAATTCGAAATTATTACCGGATGCTGTGAATGAAAGTGCAACCGCATCTCTATAATTAGCCCCTATTTTTTTGGAAACAAAAAACATCAGGAAAAACATAATGGTAAAGAAAATCACAAGTGGAATGGCAATTCTAATTACATCCAATGGCAACTCAACAATCATTTCGCCTTTTAAACTGAACATGATTACAATTGTAAAAAGCAAAGCAATCAACGTAATTGGAGAGACAAAAGGAGTAAATTTTTGATTGAACCATTTGTCTCCAATGTATTTCTTGATGGCATAGCGGCTAATCACCGCTAATGCGAATGGAATTCCTAAATAAATACCAACGGTTGTAGCAATTTGTGCTACAGTAATATTTAGTTCCAACCCTTTTATTCCGAATAATGGCAACATGATTTCCAGATAAAAGTAGGCATATAAACCAAAGAAGAACACTTGAAGCAAACTATTAATTCCGATTAAACCGGCAGTTAATTCCCGGTTTCCTTCGGCTAATTCATTCCAGACAATTACCATCGCAATGCAAGGCGCAATCCCAATAATGATTAAACCGGTCATGTATTCCGGATAATCTTTCAAAAAGAATGTTGCTAATAAAAACATTAAAAACGGACCAATAATCCAGGTGATTAAAAAAGAGGCGGTGAGTAATTTTGGCTTTTCAAACATTAAAGGAATTTTTGAAAAATCAATTTTAGTCAATGGAGGATACATCATTAATATTAATCCAATTGCCAAAGGAACATTGGTCGTTCCGCTTGAAAAAGAATTGATAAAGCCGCTGCTTGACGGAATAAAGTAGCCAATAGAAACGCCAATTGCCATTGCCAGAAATATCCAAAGTGTCAAGTAACTGTCGAGAAAATTTAATCTTTTTTTAGCTGCCATTATTATGATTTTATTTTAGAGAAAACATAGAACATTTCGGTTGCGATCTGTAAACTGCGTTCCTGATATTTTTCTGCTTGTTGAGGAGTATTGTCAAATGCTTTTGGATCTTCAAATGTGATTGGAATCCGCATTTCAGCACCTGCAATAAACGGGCACCCGCCATCTGCTTGCGAACAGGTTAGTATCGCTGCAAATTCGCTTTGTGGATTGAAATCATCGTCATAGGTTTTAGAAAAACAAATAATAGGATGCTCGTTTGGCGCATATTTTATGGCATAAATTGGATTTTTCCCTTCAGCAATGGTTTTAATTTTAAATCCGGATAGTTGCAATGTTTTGGCAGCCATGGGAAATAAAGCCGTTGCTTCAGTTCCACCCGAATAACAGAATACATTTTTTATATTGAAATGTGCCGCTGCTGTCTGTGCCCATACTTGAGATAAATGACTTCTTCTCGAATTGTGGGTGCAAATCAAGTTAAGTCTGATTTCTTGTTGCTTGTTAACTTTGTTTTGAATAAAATCAATAAGTGGTTGCAAAATAATTTTGCGCTCAGCTATTACGCTTTCAAGATCCAAAGAACGGATTACTTCGTCTATTTCTGGAAATAAGATGGTTTTGGTTAAAGTCATTTTATAATTTTAAAGAATTAACAGCCTCCTCCTCCGGGAGTACAACAGCTAGATTGTGTTGGAATTTCGGATAGTTTTACTTTTTGTTTTTCGGCAGGAATTCCACATTGATCTTGGGCCAAACAAGCCGTTTGTTTGTTTAATAAAGTGAATGCTGTTCCATTGAAACCAATATCGTATTTACCAATTGTTTCGCCTTGAAATTCTACTTCTACTTCATAATCTTCAATACCCAAAACTTTTTCCGAAAGAGTGATGATGTCTAAAATTTTTTTTGGTTTTAGACGGTGGTCAAAGTCATTGGCGTCCCATAATTGGAAGTTTACCACGTTCTCATTTCTAACTTTTCCTCCGCAATCAATGAAGTTTTTGGTGATTAAACCTACTTCAGTTACGTGAAAATGTTCTGGGACATAAGTTCCATTTGGTAATACAAAAGCAACGTTTTCTAACGTGCTCAACTCTTTTTTAATTTCTGATAGTTTCATTTTTTATAATTTAAAAATTAACAACATTGATTTTTCTTATTTTCTAAATAGGTATTGATGTGTTGAAAAAAACTTTTTATTTTATTAAAACCTTCTTCGTTGAGACAATAACAGATAGCATTTCCTTCAAAATTTCCTTTTATTAGTCCGGCATTTTTTAGTTCTTTCAAGTGCTGTGAAACGGTAGGTTGTGCTAATGGCAATTCGTTTACGATATCGCCGCACATACAACTGTTTACGTTGATGAGGTGCTGAATAATGGCAATACGGGCGGGATGACCTATGGCTTTCGCCAAAATTGCCAGTTCGTTTTGCTCGTCTTTGAAATGTTCTGATTTAGTAATTCCCATCGTTATATATTTATATTGCAATATTACGATATTAGTGCTTAATAACCAAATTTGGAATAATATTTTTTTTCGGACTTAATAAGTTAGCAAGAAGGCATTTCGGGCTTCATTATTGTAAATGGTTGTGCATCAATATAAAAATTAGAATTCCCAGCGCACAAATAGCCATGGAAGGCTTGCCCTTGATTTATATTACGAGATATTTGCTTCTTTTTTACCAATTGTAATTCACATCCATTTTGATAAAAAGTCAATTAATTCTTCCCTCAATTCTTTAAACAGTTTTTCAAATGTTGCAATACTTTCTCTATGATTTATATGGTCTGAAAACTTTTCATGATCAATGGCATTTGGATTATCAAGCACTGCTGCCTCAAGAAACGAGTCGTGACTTTTAATATCGTGAGTTAAGATATCAATTTGTTCCTTTTGAATAATCAACTGATTATTAAAGTGATCTGCTAAGGAACGAACCTCTTTGGAAGTGTTTTTTTCCGCCACTTCCGAAATTCGTTTACCCATGATTTTAAGTTCATCTCTATAAAACAAAAGTTTGTTTAGCCAAGTTTTGTGTTCTTCATGCAACTGATAAATTGTTTTTTTAGTTTCCATTTTCGTATTATTTAATAGTTTGCGATTAATTGAATTTAAGTTGATTATGGTATAAATAGTAAGAGGCAAAAGATTCTATGAAATTTTTTTCCAAATATTAATGTTCGAATACCTCTTTGGAACTGTGTCAAATTCCACTTATTTCCAATTCTCGTATGAATATTTCTGGCTTCAATAACATTTTTATTCTGTCTGATTTTAATAAGAAGCTTTAATTTCCGTTAAAATGTATTCTTTCATGGCGTTTTTCGGGAAGTCCATTGTCTTTTAATGCTTTTCTATTTTTAGTTTTTACAATTCACAATTAAATTAAGTATCTTAAAGTTAGTTATTTAAGTTGTATAAAATGAAAAAAAGATTTATAATAGTTAGCTGAAACCTTTTAAAAATAAACTGTCCTACTCTAAATAAATTTCAAAGCAGGCTACTTCATTTAGCTATTCTAAATAACCATTTGTATTGTAAAATCCTTGAAGGTCTTGTTATTTTTTAAACACTTATTAAACACATTTTTGTTTAAAAATGATTAACTTAGTGTATTGTAAATCAATTAAATAAAATAGTGAAATGAAAAATAGTGAAGATAAATCGGGTTTTCATAAAGGAAAACTGGATAAGGAAGATAAAAATAAAGTCCCTGATTCTCTTTTATATCCGCCAAGTGAGGATATTTATAACCAATTTCAAAAAGAGATGGAAATAGATCCTGAGGATATTTCTAAAAATAAGGCAGCTGTTGAAATAAATAATGTCAGAGAATTGAATGAGAAAGATTTTGAAGAAGATGTTTCTGGGGCTGATTTAGATATTCCTGGTTCAGAATTAGATGATGAATTTGAAAATTCCGGAAGTGAAGATGAGGAAAATAACCATTACGGAATAGGTGGTGACAATCACAACAACTTAGAGGAAAATAATGATTGACGTTATTATTTGATTAGCGTTTACCTATGGATTGTTATCTATTATGTTATGAATGTTAGTGTATATTAATGTAGGTGTACAACGCAAATAGTACCACTAGAACAGTTATAATAAGTAGATTTATAATTATTATCGCACTACTTTTGAATAAAGAAATCATGATTTTTTCTTTGTAAAAACGGCGGTGTGCCGGGAAGAAATAATAAATCATCCAAAATGTCCCAACTGCTTTTATGCTGAAATGAATCCATTCTAAAATTGGAGTACTGTCAAATAACAGGAAAAATTTATTTATAAAAAATTGTATTAAAATGAGTAATAGCAAGAAAGAAAAATAATGCAAAGTGAAAATTCCGTTATCAAAATAAACCCATTTTTTCTTATGATGGAAAAGCCATAAAATTAAGGCAAAAACGGGCATATACATAAACAATACTTTTGGCAGATTATTGGTAAAAGAATCACTGAATTTTTCAATAATTTCTTCATTTGTATTTTCCTCTTTTACGGCAAGCCATTTTTTGAGGAACCAATATTCGGTTGGGCTGACCTTTACTTTTGCAGTTCCATTTTTTTGTATCGAGTCTAATTCATTAATGGATTTATATCCAAAATCTGCAACTTCTTTTTTGTCAATTTCTTCGGTTTGTTGAAGTATTTTTTTAATAGTGTCATTATTTTTTTGGGAAAGAATCCCCACTTTTGTAAGTCCATCAACACTTTTTTCTTCAATATGTAAAGAATCTAGTGAAGGAACAATAACCTGATCTTTTTTAGTTTCACTTTTTACGGCTGAATCTAGAGGGAATAGTGAGATTAATAAAAAAGTTATAAAACTGATAAAAATATAAAGTCGTATTGGAGCCAAAAAAGACAAACGCTTTCCAGATAGATAAGCGATTGTTAAAGCTGCAGGTTTAAAAAATAAATAGAATATTGTTCTCCAAAAAGCATTGTCATAATGGGTTAAGTCTTCAAAAAAATGAACAAACAAGTGATGAAAAGATTTACTTGTTTTTGTGTTTTCTTGTCCGCAGTTAGGGCAAAAACGCTCGATAACAGCGTGATTACAATTGAGACAGGTTTTATCTTTTCTAAGTTTTTCTTTTGACATGAGTTTAAATAATGATCAATTCAAGTTTGCAAATCTATTGAAATTAGATGCTCTTATAGGTATTTGAGATTTATTTAGCCTTTAATTAACTTTAAAATTAGAGGAAATTAATCGTTTTAAGTGACAATAATTAGGGATTTAAGTCGATTATGAATCTATTTAGAAGCAGTGTATTTGTATGTGGAATGGTGTGAATTATCGTCAAAAAGGATCTTATATTTCTATAAGAAGTTAAAAAATTGTAACTATTCAGCCTGTAATACAGCAATAGTTTTAAAAGCGTCCAATATGTTTTGACCGTTTTTAATACAGGTGTCGGTTACACTAAAGATTATAGTACAAAAAGTAAAATCAAAAAAGTAAATTACGAATTAAACGTATGCGAAAAAACAATCAGTGCCTTGATTAAAAAAGATGCTACTGATAATTTTATTTTATGACTATCCGTTACTTGTACCAATTCAAAAAAGAGCTTATCTTTGAGTGATCAACCTATTAAATTTGAACTATGAACCTGCCTGAATTTTTTAAGAAATACCCTGATGAAGCCTCTTGTATCGAAGGATTCAAAGCCAAACGGATTGAAATGGGAGTTGTATGTAAAAAGTGTGAACACACCGATCATTACTTTCGTAAGACAGATTTAAAATTTCAATGTAAAAAATGTGGTAATCGTATCAGTCTTCGTTCCGGTACTGTTATGGAGAATACTAATTTGCCTTTTCAATATTGGATGCTGTGTATTGAACTCATGACGCTGTCAAAAAAGAGTTTTTCGGCATTAGAAATGCAACGTATGTTGGGTCACAAGCGTTATGAACCTATTTGGTTTATGATGCATAAGATACGTCGGGTGATGAGTAAGCGTGATGAGAAATATCAATTAAAAGGCTGTGTTGAATTTGACGAAGGATTCTTTGAAAGGGTTGATAACAAAAATATTATCACAGAAAAAGAAAGCCAAAATAGTCAAGAATCTACTCCTAATAAACGAGGTCGTGGAAGTGAAAGACAAGCAAAAGTATTGGTAATGGTTGAATCGGAACCCAGTATATCTGCACCAAAAAAGGACAAACCAAACAGAAAAGTTGGTTATCTAAAAATGGTAGTTATGGAAGATTTGAAATCTGACACTATTAACAAAGAGGTTGGGAAATCAGTAGACAAAACAGCATCAGTCTTAAGCGATGGTTACACAGGGTATGCTAAACTCAAAGAAGTTATAACAAATCATTATGTTGTAGTAGAACCAGACAAGAAAAAGTCAGCAAAGATATTTCCTTGGGTAAATAGAACAATCAGTATTGCAAAAAAAGTACTTTTAGGCATTCATCATAATTGTGTAAACCAGCAATATGTACAAAATTATCTTGATGAGTTCTGCTACAAATTTAACAGACGGTATTTTGGAGACAAACTATCCGATAGACTGATCATTGCTGCTTTAGAAACAACTTGGTATTAGTTACGGATAGTCATATTTTATTTTATCAAGTTTTAACTTTGTGGGTAAGCAAGGTGATTTTGATAATGGTTATTCTGAAAACAAAGAATTATTTGAATCCAAAACATTCGTTGGATATGAATCTACATTGCAAGGGAGGAGTTTTGTCATTTGTATAAATAATGAACAGGTACTATTATCTTTCAAAGACGAAAATTATATTAAAAATAATAAGGAAAACGAAGATACTAGTGAAGGTGATTTATATTACAACGACAAATATACTGTTACTGTTGAGTTTATCGAAAGATTAGATGATAGTCCAAGTGAAGATCAAGGGGAAGCAATATATAAGTTAGTTGTAAAAGACTTACTTTCCGGAAAAAAAATAATTAAGAAAGTTTATTGTAATGGAACCTTTTTTTAAATATTGAAATTATTTGAGAAAAGAGTTCGATTTGCGTCATGAAAATTTAGGTGGTAAGACTTTAGGAATACTTAAAATTGTTTTTTCGTTTTCTTCTCAAAATGATACTTTTTGCATAGCCGAATGAGATAATGGAAACCTTAAACTACTTTACTTAAATTGATGTACATATTTTTTGTTATTTATCTTAAATACGAGTTCTTTATACGAATTAAAAATCTATATTAAATGAACATCTCACGTTGTTTCACATTAATGGAAATGAAGTAGGGATACTTCTCAACGCTTGATTATTATGCAACACTCTCTTTGTAATTTCTATCCCGCGAATACTTATAAAATAATTTTCACAGCTCTAGCATTCATAGTCTATTTGCTAAGTAAGTGAAAGCTTATGTATTCCATGAGTATTTGAAAGTTTTGAAGTATTAATATCATAATAATAGCAAAAAACAAATGAATTAATTTTATAGATCTAAAAAGATTAACAGAGGTGAAAAAGTAGTTTTTATAGCTTTTTCCTTCTAGATTAGTGGCTGCAATGAATGCAAAAATAACAGGTTTAAAATCTAAAGCTATTCCGAAATATAATCTGTTATATTCTGCATGGTTCCATAATTGGCAGTAAAAAAACACTAGTTTTTATTATTTTTTTCTTTTATGTTGAAGATCAATAAAATTTCTTTTAAAATTTTAATCATCATAGTTCCTGCCCCAAGGTCTTCTTGCCAAATAATTATTACAACTATGACATTCCCTGCCTATTTGCCAAGTCAGGGAAAATTCATGAACTCCCTGAGTATTCTCTATTTTTGAAGTACTTACGTCATACGAATAACCAAAAGTGAAATTGTATATTTTAATGGAGCCAATCAGATTTACTGAAGTCAGAAGATGGCTGTCAGCACTTTTCATCATAGGATTTGTTGCAGCAATAACTCCTACAATAAATGGATTAAAATGTACTATACTACCAAAATCCAACCGATTGAATTGACCTTGTTTCATGAAATTTGATGTTAGGACCAATTTGGAATTATCCGGTAAGAACGAAAAACCGGGGCCACTGTCCAGATTAAATGAATAGCCACTTTGAAGAGTGAAATTCATATCTAACGGCAGTTTACCTTGGGAGTCAAATGCAATATTGGGTGTGTTAAGATGCTTCATTGAAGCTCCGAGCCAAAAATCATCGGTATAAAGCAAAAATCCGGAAGAAATATCAAAGAAATTTATTTTGTTCTGTAGGCGTAAAAGACTTGGATCTAAACTGCCACCGCCAATGCTACCATCGTTAGTATTGATTTGGTCTTCAAACAAAAGGCTTTTGAAATTAAAATTTTTAGTTCCATAACCTCCTTCTAATCCTAAAATCATTCTTAAACCGGAATAAAAATTATCAAGGTCAAGATTTAGGGAAAATACACCATTGATTTGAGTGTAATTATAATCTGTAAAAACCTCATGCTGGTTTAGGACTGTCAGCCCTATTCCAATATTTTGAAGATTGGAATCGCTTGGACGTGAATCTTCTGATAAGTTTCCGATTGAGCCATTAATAAACGCATAATCAGTATCCAGTCTTCTGGCTCCATCAGGCCATTGTGTTCGGTGTAGAATTCCTGTGTTTAAAGTATTTACGGTTCCTGTAAACGCACCGTTCTGAGTTTCAGGAACAAAATAATACTGCGTAAAAACAGGGTCTTGCGCTTTAACTTCTACAATCGATATGGAAGTTAACAGTACATAAATAATAAATTTTAGTTTCATTCTCTTTGGGTGCTTATTTTATTAATACAAAAGGGTGATTTTCATTGACAATAGTTCCATAAAAGGTTTCTGCGCTCACTTTACAATAATAATTACCGTTTTCCGCATTCTGTCCTTTTATTTTACCATCCCATCCCTTTAAAGTGTCTCCGGTTTCTGAATAGATTAGTGAACCCCAAGTATCATAAATATCCAGTCGAACATTTTTTAACGCTTTAGTCACGGGTCTGAATGCATCATTCATAGTATCATTGTTTGGTGTGAAGGCAGTGGGAACGACAAATAAATATCCTTTTTCAACATTAAATGTAATTTTTTGCACGTAGACACATCCAAAAGGATACGTAACAGTTTGTGTCACCACATACTCTTTTGGATTTAGGAAGGTGTGCACTGGGTTGAGCTCGGTTGAAAAGCTACCGTCGCCAAAATCCCAAACCATACTGATAAAATCACCAGTAGCGGTATTGGTAAACTGTATGGGATCTATTATAGAATAAGTTCCATACGTTACAAAAGAATATGAGGTTGCATCAAATGAAGGTGTTCCAAGGGACTGCAATTTAACATTGAAGGAGTAATTTGCTTTACAACCCAAAGCATCCGTTACGTATAATATTGCTGTTCCGTTTTGACTGGTATTCATCATTTCATTATTTGGACCGCTGACCGTTCCGCTGGACCATGCCAACTGGTAGGGTGGAACCCCACCCGAAACTTGGGCTACAAATGTTTGTTTTACGAACTTCGTTTCACAGTCAAATTCTGTTTTTGTAGCTACTCCAATTACGATAGGCGGTGGTCTGTTGATACTGTATTGCGCCTGTTTTGAACACCCATTAGCGTCTTTTACAGTAACCAAGTAATTTCCTGCAGGAATGTTCACTAAATCCTCGGCTGTAGATCCGTTTGACCAAGCATAATTAAAAGGTGGTGTACCTCCCGCAACGAGAAGATTTATTGCACCACTGTTGGAATTATCACAATCAAAGGCATTGGTGACATTGGCTGATAAAATTAAAGGTTGAGGTTCTAATATAATAAAAGTTTTTTTAATTGTACAAGGCTTACTGTCAACAATAGTTACCGTGTAAGAGCCTGGTCCTAAATTATTTCTGACATTTCCGGCTACTGCATTATCATCCCAAACCAATTTCACAGGAGCAATCCCTCCAATAATATTTAGATTGATACTACCATCATGGGCACCAAAACAAGAAATATTTTTAACGACTGGATTGATTGTAAAAATGGGTGCTTCAGGGATATTTACATTCAGTGTTTTTACACAATTATTTGAATCTGTAACGGTGATCAGATAATCACCAGCCGAAAGATTATTCTGAAACGTCATGCTTCCCAGATTACTCCATACAATTGCGTAAGGAGAAGTACCTCCAGTTACGGTTAACGTAATTGATGCATCATTAGAGCCATAACAGATTATTGGAGTAGTTGCAACAGCAATATTTATTTGTGGATTTACATTAATTGAAACAGTAAATGTATTTCCTTTACAACCATCAGCAGAAACAGGAGTTATTTTATAAACCACAGGAACTGTCAATAAAGTAGTATTCTTCCACGCATCATTTGCGATTTCATTCGCTAAAAATCCATTACCCAGTTGTGGATTTCCTGAAAATGAAAATAAACCATTTGAATTAATATTCGTAATCGTATAAGTTGTAGCTGAAGGCCCATCAACATCATCACCTAAAATAACATTTGATTGTTCATCACTACAAACCGTAAGTGTTTGGTTGGCAACGATTGGCTCTGGATTTATCGTCAACGTAATTGTAAATGGATTTCCTAAACAGCCTGAACTACTTTGGGGAATAATATTATACACTATATCCACAGCTACAGTGCCTAAGTTTGTCCACATATCATTTCCAATTTCATTTGCTAAAAAGCCAGTTCCTAATTGTGGATTCCCTGCTGAAGCGGTTAATCCATTAGAAACAATTGATGTAACCGTATAAGTTGCTGTTGGCTCTGTCCCTAGTATAATGCCATTAACTGCATCACTACACACTGTTGCCGACTGGCTGGCAATTGCTAATTCAGATTCAATCGTAACAGTCACCATAAAAGGATTGCCTTCACAACCAGCTGCACTTACCGGAACAATTGTGTAAATTACATTAACCGATGAAGCTCCTGTATTTGTCCAAGAATCATTAGATATTTCATTGGCGCTAAAACCTCTACCGATAAGAGGATTACCAGCTGATGCTGTTAATCCATTGGAATTTATATTTATTATATTATAACTAACTGCCATTGGCAAATCTATATCATTGCCTACTATAATTCCGATAGGTATATCACTACAAATAGTACCTGTCTGATTAACTACAACGGGTTCCGGGTTTATAGTGATGGTTACCGTAAATGGATTACCTAAACACCCTGTTGCACTTGCAGGAACTATGGTGTAAATTACATCTACTGCTGTAGGTGTAGTATTTGTCCATGCGTCATTAGCAATTTCATTAGCTAAAAATCCTGTTCCTATTACTGGATTTCCTGCCGATGTTGTTAATCCATTGAGATTAATGGCTGTTATATTATAGGTTGCTGCCGGAACACCAGTGCTGGAATTTAATGCAATTCCAAAAGGAGAATCACTACAAATAGAACCTGTTTGATTAGCTATAACTGGTTCCGGGTTAACAGTAACGGTTACTGTAAATGGTTCACCGGAACAACCATTGGCACTAACAGGCTCAATGGTATAAACTACATTTACCGCTACTGGAGTCATGTTAGTCCATGCATCGTCAGCTATTTCATTTGCTATAAACCCAGTTCCTATAACAGGATTACCACCTACAATAGTCAGACCATTATCGTTAATATTCGTAATAGTATAAGTAGTATTGGCTGCTGTGCCTAAAATAAATCCATGGGCGACATCGCTGCAAGTAGTTACCGTTTGTGGACCAACTCCAAGAGTAGATTCTACCTTTACGGTTACGGTAAACGGATTACCTGTACATCCTAATGCACTTACAGGAACTACTGTATATACTACATTGATAGCCGATGGTGTTGTGTTAGTCCACGCATCATCTGCTATTTCATTATTTGAAAATCCTATACCTGTTATTGGATTTCCTCCAAATGGAGTTAGTCCTCCCGCATTAATATTGGTAATATTATAAGTGACTGCCAATGGTGAATCTATATCATTTCCTAATACCATATTATTAGCAATAGCACTACATATTGTACGTGTCTGATTAACCACAACTGGTTCAGGGTTTACAGTGATAGTTACCGTAAATGAATTACCTAAACATCCTGCTGCACTTGCAGGAACTACGGTGTAAATTACATCTACTGCTGTTGGTGTAGTATTTGTCCATGCGTCATTAGCAATTTCATTAGCTAAAAAACCTGTTCCTATTACTGGATTCCCTGCCGATGTTGTTAATCCATTTAGATTAATGGCTGTTATATTATAGGTTGCTACCGGAACACTAGTGCTGGAATTTAATGCAATTCCAAAAGGGGAATCACTACAAATAGAACCTGTTTGATTAGTTACTACAGGTTCAGGTTTCACTATAATAGTACCTGTAGCATTAACAGTTCCACATCCACCGGTAAGTGGAATGCTGTAGTTGAATGTTCCTGATACCGTTGGCGTACCACTTATAGTGATTGTATTTCCTGCCCAAGTTGCTGTTACGCCTGTTGGTAAGCCTGTGACAGTTCCAATTCCTGTTGCTAAAGTAGTAGTATGAGTAATATTTGGCGACAAGGCTGTATTAATACATAGAGTTGGTGAGGATGATGCAACTCCAGCTGCATTGATTGATATTGTTATTGTACCTGTAGCATTAACACTTCCACATCCACCAGTTAATGGAATACTGTAGTTGAATGTTCCTGATACCGTTGGTGTACCACTTATAGTGATTGTATTTCCTGCCCAAGCTGCTGTTACGCCTGTTGGTAAGCCTGTAGCAGTTCCAATTCCTGTTGCACCTGTGGTGGTATGGGTAATATTTGGTGACAAGGCTGTATTGATACATAAGGTTGTCGTAATTCCAGGTGTTGCAGTATTTAATGGTGTTACTATAATAGTACCTGTAGCATTAACACTTCCACATCCTCCTGTTAATGGAATGCTGTAGTTGAATGTTCCTGCTACCGTTGGTGTACCACTTA